>CALZIJ010000009.1 GCA_945787655.1 Nitrospiria bacterium
TACAACAGCGCATTAATCTCCTGGGGAACAGACGAGGCCGCCACGGGTCAAGTGGATTATGGCAAAACCACAATCTTGCTTTCTTCTTCGGAACTGGTGTTTCCCCTTTCAAACAACCATCAAATTTCCCTAAGCCCCCTTGAACCTGATCAAAACTATTTTTATCGTGTGAAAAGCTTCGACCAGGCCGGAAATGAACGTATTTCTCAAATACAGTCGTTTAAAACCCTGCCGCTGCCATCAAACCTGCGGCCGCCCGAAAATATCCATTCGTTTACAAAACGGCCGGGAAACAAGGAAATCACCCTGGAATGGACCAACCCTGATGATCTTAATTTTACAGGCGTCCGGATCAGCTTTCGAACAGACCGCTTCCCCAGTGATATTCACGATGGCTCCATCCTCGGAGATTTTGCAGGGAAACCAGGGGAACAACGCGCTTTTACGCACCGGAATTTAAAAAATGGAGAAACCTATTATTATGCAGCGGCCTCCTATGATGACTCAGGTAATTTTCAAAAATCTATTCTCATCTCAGCAACACCAGCCACTGACGCTGAACAACAAACCAACACTTCTTCGGGAGGAGGAGGATGCGGGATGATCTTTCCAAACGGGAACACCCCTTCTCCACCCGGTCCGAGTGCATCCGCAGGGATGATGACTACCATCGGCATATTAATACTCAGGATACTGAAAAAAGGCTTCAATACCCTCAAATACCCCCCTGTCTCTGAATGGAGACACTAAAAACATCAACATAATCAAAGGTTTTTTTATTTTCATCTAAATTTGTGACACCCACGGGTGACACTGACGGCCTTCTCGATAATCAATGATCTTTAAAATTTACGAATTTACCTCTGATAAAAGTGGGGCTTTCCTCTAAAAATGAGAATGGCCCTTGAATTGCTATATAAACCAACAGATATGAAAAATCAAAGCACCCACCAGCATGTCTGGGACTCAGGAGGAAAAAACGTGACCAGAAGCCACGCACTGGAAAGTGAAAAAGAAGCTGAGCTTAAATATGAAAAAGCAATCATGAATCGATTTCCAGTCATGAAACCCATTGAAATTCAACTCAAACTCGTCTCCAGTGATCAGGAAGTTCCGAGAAATATCAAAAGTGTAACCCTTACTCTTTCCAGTTTGGAAGAAGCCTGGCACATTTTTGAAGACTTAACCAATCTCGCATGGGAAAAGATTATCCAAAAATAGGCGTTTCCCCCTTCGATGGATCGAAGGGCCGAAATGAAAGAAAAGCACTTTCGGTAATCAAGGGTTTCGCCGTCACACAAGGGAGGTGTTGAATGAAGAAAAGAATCATTGGAATCATTGCAGCAGTCATGATGTTCACCGGAATCGCCATCGCCGGGATCCCCGGAAACGTAACCGGGGAAGTCACTGAGATTAAAGGTGAAATGGTCACCGTAAAAACAAGTGAAGGGGATATGAAGACCTTTCATGTTGACCCCAAAGGAACCAAAAAAGAAGGCATGATTAAAATCGGCGTACAGGTTTCTGCGGACGTCAACGACAAAGGTCATGCCAACTGGGTAAAAGTGGTGATGAATAAAAAGTAACCTTTTGACAAATTTGCGTCAGGGTGACGCGTTGGTATCGTGCGCGTCACCCTGTTTATTCTTTCTAAAACAATAAAGAGGAAAAAAATGACCTTTGTAAAACTTTTAGAAAAAATAGTCCTTTGGCGAGGCCGAACGCTCAAAAAGAAAAAACAGGAAAAATCAGCGCTTCAAATTGCAATTGAGACTGAACTGTCTCGTTTAAAAAGGGAACATACACCCTTAAGTCACTAAGATCATCAATACGGAAAAGCGTCTACTCTAGCCTTTTACCGACCGATTTTTAAAATGTTTATCCACCGGCCCTTGTCCGGTTGAGATAAAAAAGGAGGCTGTCAATGAAAAGACACGGGATACCAGGCACCGCCCCTGTTTTTATACTATTCTTATTAATATTCCTTATCGAAGGCTGTGTGTCCAAGAGCAAGTTTCTTTCCAAGATAGACGAAAATGAAACATTGGCACACCAGCTAGAAACAGAAAATAAAAAAGCGGCCAGATTGGAGCAAGAAAAAAAGAGGCTCAAAAACCGCCTGGAAGAAATAAACCAACAGGCGGTTTCAAAACAAAAAAAGCAATCTGAGCTCATCCAGGCCCAAACAGATCAACTTGGCCAACTAGAGGCTGATCGGAAAAATTTACAAGACCTGCTGAATCAAGCTGAACGCCTGGCCGCCAAGAAAATACGCGATGCGGAAGAATCCATCCGTGCACGGGAAAACCTGATCGCAAGTCTAAACAAGGAAATCAAGGAGGGGAATGTCAAAATATCTCAAATGAACGATCAACTTTCTGTTCAAATCGTTTCCAAGATTTTATTCCCTTCCGGGAGTGATCAGGTCACTGGTGAGGGGAAAAACGTCTTGAAAAAGGTCAGCGATTCCTTAAAGAGCATCCGCGAAAACAAAATTCGCATTGAAGGTCACACCGACAATATTCCGATCGGCCCCGGTCTTTCCAATCGATTCCCGACCAATTGGGAATTGTCAACTGCAAGGGCCACCCGGGTCGTCCGTTACCTGGCAGAAGAAAAGGTCGACCCCAATAAACTGGTCGCCGTCGGCATGGCTGAATACAACCCCGTCGCCTCTAATGAAACACCTGAAGGCAGACAAAAAAACCGCCGGATTGAGATCATTCTCACTCCACAATAACCCGCCTACGAACACATCCTGCCAAAAAAACAAGGCCTGTCTGGGAATCCCCCTTCCCAGGCAGGCACCCCTCGCCCCTTATTTCAAGCCCTGTCCTTCCCCAATATAAGTACCTTATCTTTTTTTTGCACTCCAGTTAAAAAAAATGTAAAACTCATTCAGGATATCTTATGATGCAAAAACAAAGAGATCAGACCTGTACCTGTAAAGAGAGGACGGAATGCCCAAAACAAAACTACTCATCGTGGAAGATGACCAGCACCTTTCAAAGTTGATCCAGTACAATTTTGAAAAAACCGGCTTCCAATGCTTCATTGCCAAAAGCGCGGAAGAAGGGCTCAGCCATCTCAACCTGCATTCAGTCGACATCATTCTTTTGGATGTCATGCTGCCGGAGATGGACGGCTTTGAGTTTTGCAAGACGCTGAAACTAAACCCCCAATTATCCAGCATTCCCATTATTATGCTCACTGCCAAAAGTGAAGAGATTGACCGGATCATTGGCTTTGAACTGGGGATTGATGATTTTGTCCCCAAGCCCTTCAGTATACGAGAATTGATATTAAGGGCCAAAGCCATTTTAAAACGTGGAAAAGAAGAGCGTTTGGAAACCGAAATCCTTGCCACCAACGGGCTGAAAGTCGATATCCCACGCCACCGTGTGACCATTGACAACACTGAAATTATTCTGACCCATATTGAATTTAAATTGTTACTGACACTCATCCAGAGAAAAGGCAGGGTGCAGTCCCGGGATACCTTGCTGGAAGATGTCTGGGATATCGAAGCCGATGTGACCACCCGCACGGTTGACACCCACATCCGCCATCTGAGACAGAAATTAGGAAGTCGAGGCCAACTCATTGAAACCGTTAGAGGCATGGGGTATCGGTTTTCCGAACAAGAGTAGCTTGAGGACATTCCTTGAAAATCAAAACCCACTACAAGATCACATTGATCTTCACCCTGATGACCGCTATTCTTCTTTCCACAGGTTACCTTTACCTGAATAGCAACCTTAAGACCCACACCCGCCAAAATATCAGGGCTGAACTCAAAAAGAAAACCGCCCTGGCCAAATATATCCTCGAAAAAAACACCGGCCAAAATCCAATCTCAAGACTGGATGAGATCGCAGATGACATCGGACAAAATCTACAGCTTCGCGCAACAATCATTGGGGTGGATGGAACCGTACTGGGAGATTCAGAACTGGATGGAGATGCCCTCCACACCCTTGAAAACCACATCAACCGACCCGAAGTTCAGGAAGCCATGCGCGCCGGGATTGGAGAAAGCCAACGTTTCAGCACCACCTTGAACCAAAACATGCTCTATATGGCCATGCTTTTTAACAGTGCAGAGGCAGAAGGCATGATCCGTCTGGCCCTTCCTCTGGCTGAAATGCAAAAACTGTCTGACCGAGTCAAGGACATCATCGGTGTTTCACTTTTTGCAGTGTTTCTTTTGAGCATTTTGATCAATTATGGGGCATCGGCCTGGATTTCCAAACCGATTCAGGGAATGTCCAAAGCGGCCAAACGCATCGCGGAAGGTGATTTTTCAAAGATTAATACCCTCTCGCTCGATGGAGAAATCGCCGATTTGGGTCACGCCTTTAACAGCATGTCCCAGGAACTCTCTGCCCGGATCAAAGACATGGGCTTAAGCCGCTCACGACTTGAAGCCGTTTTATTAAGCATGTTTGAAGGGGTACTCGTGGTGGATGCCACAGGATCAATCTTGCTTATGAATCAGGCGCTCCGGGATTTCTTTCATATTACAATGGACGTTTCCGGGAAAAATGCCATTGAGGTCATCCGGAATATCGATATTCAGAAAATAATTGATGCCGTACTCCAAAGCGACCTCGGATTGGACCCGACAGAGATTTCAATCCTGAGCCCTGAAGAAAAGATTTTATCCGTGTACGCTACACCTGTGATCAGTCCTCACGGACAGGAAGGGGCCATTCTCGTTTTTCATGACCTAAGCAATGTGAAACGGCTTGAAAAAATCCGTCAGGACTTTGTCGCCAATGTTTCTCACGAACTGAAAACCCCGATCGCCAGCATACAGGGTTATGCCGAAACCCTTTTGGACGGCGCACTGGAAGATCAGGCAAACGCAAAGGATTTTATCGGGGTCATTTATCACGAATCGGAACGCCTCGCACAGCTAATAGATGATCTCTTAAGCCTTTCCAAAATCGAATCCGGCAAGTTGAACATGAGTTTAAAACCCACAAAACTCCCCCCCATCATCCAAAAAGTTATCACCAGTATGGACATTCAGGCAGAACGAAAATCAATCAATATCTCAATGGCTCTCCCGGAAGACCTGCCACTTGTTATGGCGGACGGGACACGCATCACACAGGTTCTCTTTAATCTCATCGATAATGCCCTCAAGTATTCCCCGGAAAACAGCCGGGTTTTAATTTCCGCAGTGAATAAAAACGGCAACCTAGAAGTGGCCGTCTCCGACACCGGCATCGGCATTCCCGAAGAAGACCTGCCGCGTATTTTCGAACGGTTCTACCGGGTGGACAAGGGCCGATCAAGGGCCCTGGGCGGCACGGGACTGGGGCTTTCCATCGTCAAACACATCGTCAAGGCCCATAACGGGGAGATTTCAATCCAAAGCACGCTGGGCAAAGGCACCACATTTATCTTCACCCTTCCCAAAGCCCATTAATTGTTTCAATAACTTACGAGTTCACACAAACTTCACGAAGCATCCGCGATTTCTCAACAATATCAAACTATTCTCCAACCAGTTCGGGCAGTATAACGAACTGGTTCAACAATAATTAAGCAGACACAAAAATGAAGAAAAAACACCATATCAGTGGAGGTTTACAAAAGTGAAGAAATCCTGCAGTCGTCTCACAATCTTCGTGAGTGGCTTATTGCTAGCGCTCATTCCCTTCAGTCTCTCTGTCGTCTATGCGTCGGATGACGTTCCCAAATGGGTCAAAACCGTCAAAGTCAAAGGAGACTTGAGGCTTCGTTATCAGCTGACGCAAAAAGATGAAACAGGAACAAACACGCCCGACCGAAGCCGGGGACGCGTCCGGGCAAGAATCGGCGTATCCGCCAAGGTGACAGACAACGTCAAGGCTGCCATCGGGATGGCCAGCGGCAGTGATGATCCCCGCTCAACCAACCAATCGTTTGACGATTCTTTTTCCTCAAAAGGCCTCCAGCTCGACTATGCCTATGCGGAAATCAAGCTCGCCGATCCCGTCAAACTCTACGGCGGAAAGATTCAACGCAAAAAGGTCATTTATACCCCTTCCGACTTGCTTTGGGACAGTGATGTCAATGTCGAGGGTGCGGGACTGCATATGATGATGGGTCCGATTTTTTTAAACGCCGGCGGTTTTGTTATTGAGGAAAGAAGCGCAAACTCCGACCCGACCATGTATGTTGTGCAGCCGGGCGTCAAAATCAAATCAGGCGACCTGAGCATTAAAGCAGCCGTGGCCTACTATGCCTTCAGCGGCGCCCAGGGGAACACCCTGGCACATTCGGACGGAAATAACACGTTGTCCGGCGGCGTTTTGCGCTACGACTACGACGCGTTCTCCCCTGCGGTCGAAGTTGGCATCAAAGGCGAAGCCCTGCCCTATGCCGGTTTTTTTGGCGAATATGTGAACAATTCCGATCCTTCGGACGACAACACGGGTTTTCTCGCCGGGTTTAAGATCGGAGAAAAAAAGGTCAAGGACAAAGGCCAATGGCAATTCAAATACCTTTACCGGAAATTGGAAAAAGACGCCTGGGTCGATATCTTGCCGGATTCGGATTTCGCCGGCGGCAAAACCGGTTACAAAGGGCATGAACTCATTGCCCAGATCGGCTTGAAAAAGAATGTGGTTTTTGGTCTGGATTATTACATGACCGAAGAAATTGATAGCACCTCAGATAAGGAAGAGAAAGTGTTACAGGCCGACCTGGTCTTAAAGTTCTAGAAAAACATCACGATCCGGTTCCCGCCACAGCAATTCAAGGCCGTGGCGGGAACCAACAACATCAGTGCTATATATCTCTCACCTCACTTAAATCAGAGGGTCAATATGAATCAAAAAAACTGGATGACACAACTGAGTTTTTATTTTGAAAACTGCCGGATCCGTTATCCGGATGAAAAACTGATGATCGTGTTTGATATCGACCGCACGATTCTGGATGTACGATACATGATTTTAAATATCCTGAATGATTACGACCGAAGACACGACACGTCTTTTTTCAAAAACCTGAATATTTCTAAAATCAATGTCCACGAAAATCAGGTAGACCACCTGCTTTCCCAACTGGCCATCCCACCGGAAGAGCAACAGGACATTTTCGAGTGGTATCATCAGAAATGCTGGACCGAGTCATACCTGCTCACTGCACATCAGCCTTTTCATGGTGTGCTTGAAGTGATTCGCTGGTTTCAACTCCAAAAAAACACCCACGTCGGACTCAACACAAGCCGACCTGAATCGATTCGAAAAGAAACCCTTTGCTCTTTAAATCAGCTTGGACAAACCTATAAAATTCGTTTTGAAGATTCACTACTCAACATGAGTTCTTACACGTGGGGAAAACACGTCCCCAAGTCCAAGGTTGAAGGAATACAGAAATTTCAGGACAAAGGATTCCGTGTTTTTGCCTTTGTTGACAATGAGGCAGAAAACTTGAGTGCTGTAGAAAAAATAGATAAAAAACGGGAAATATTTCTTTTGCATGCCAATACCTTGTTTGACTCTAAAAGAGTGTCCCTGCCTTTTTACGCCGCAAAAGGCGACAACTACGACCTGACCGCCCTCATTCCGAAAAAATCCCTTCCAAAACAGGTTCAGTTCGTGTGGCAAGGCATTAATGATGAAGACAACCTGCGGCAATTTCTCGCTTCTGATATCCGTTGGGGAGAATGTGATCTTCGCATGGCCCCCAAAAACAAAGAGGTGGCCTTGAGGCACGACCCTTTTTGGAAAACCCCTTTTGAACCCGAAAACAAGTTTTTCCCGCTCGATGCACTCTTAAACCGCATTTCACAAACCGATAAGTCCATTAAATTTGATTTGAAAGAAGGCGGACCTTTGATCGATCATTTAATTGAAGCCATTGATGATCACAAGATTGATCCTGCGCGGTTATGGTTTCATGGAGATTCGGATATCGTTCATGAAACGGGCTTTAAAACATTATCCATGGCCTACCCCAAAGCCCTGTTACAAACCTCCGTTGATTTTTTGGCTCCGATCATCCTGAGTAAACCGGAAGAAGCCAGAGCGACTTTAAATGTGTATACGAGCTGGGGGGTTTCCCGTTTTCTCCTGGACTGGAGAATCAAATACATGAGAGCCCTTTTTGAAAAAATGGAAGCATGGCACTTTAAAACAGATATCGGGAACGTGCATAATCTGGAAGAATTCCTGGAAGCCATTCTCCTGATGCCGTCCTCCATCACCGCAGACTTTAATTTTCCCAAATGGCAGTATTTCGGAAGAGGCGCAGGTCAAAACGGACGGCATCATGAATATACGGAAATGTGTATTTAGACCAACTCGATCCAGATGATCAAAAAAATCCTTTCAGAATTCATCGGAACATACGGACTTGTTTTTGCCGGAACCTCTGCCATCGTCTTCAATGATCTGAGTGGCGGACAAATCACACATGCCGGGATTTCGATAATCTTTGGCCTGGCTGTTACGGCCATGATCCTGATTTTTGGAAAGATTTCCGGCGCACATATCAATCCCGCCGTGACCATCGCGCTTTGGCTCGCCCGCCGGTTTCGGGGTATCGCGGTTTTCCCCTATATCAGCAGTCAAATTTTAGGAGCACTCACCGGCAGCCTCTCCGTATACCTTTTGTTTTCAGGGCATCCCACTTTGGGGGCTACCCTGCCGACCGGAACGGTCTCCGAGACTTTTCTCCTCGAAATTTTCTTAACTTTTGCCCTGATGCTCACCATCTTTCAAACCACCACAAGACCGGCAGACCAGGGCATTATCATTCCAGCTTTGAGTATTGGAGCTGTGGTCGCAATAGAAGCATTTTTTGCCGGTCCCCTAACCGGAGCCTCTATGAACCCGGCCCGCTCCATCGGACCGGCAGTTTTAAGTGGCCACATACAAACTTTATGGATTTACATTTTTGCACCGGTACTGGGCGCCTCGCTCGCTGTATGGGGCTGCCGGTGCCTCAAAACAAACGGATGTTGTCGATGAATGAGAAAAAAACAGTGGTTTTTGTGTGTATTGAAAATGCCTGCCGAAGCCAAATGGCTGAAGGATTTGCAAAAATGCTGGGCTACGACATCATAGAGGCCTATAGCAGCGGCTCACGTCCATCTGGAAAAATTAACGAAAAGGCCATTACCGCTATGGAGGATACCGGATACGATTTACGCACACATGCCTCCAAAAGTATCAACACCATCCCGGATATAGAATATGACTGGGTCGTGACGATGGGCTGCGGCGACACCTGTCCCGCAGTACGAGGAAAGCAGCACGAATCGTGGGACATTCCCGATCCGAAGAAAATGGACCAGGCCCGCTTTAATCAAGTTCGGGATACCATCCGGCAGAAAGTCATGCGATTGATCAACACCATTCAAAATGCGCCATAAACTTCTTAAGACAAGCAAAATACCTCGTATGATATAACAAATCCGGGGACGGAGAGGTTTTTTCCCGCTCGCCGCAGACACGGTCAGGTTTCTTCCCTCCCGTCTCCGGATTCCGTCCTTATCCTCTCGCCATCTGTTCAAATTTTTCATGAATTCTCCTGCAAATTTTTCAAACTGCCCGCGAGACCTCAACCTATTGTTAACATGCCCCCTTTATGCTGTGTACGCTTAAAATTTATTTCAACAGGGAGAACATCATTCATGAAACCTCAAGGAAAAACAGTCAAAGAAATGTTTAACACCGCGGTACAATACATCATCAATGTACTGATTTTTTACATCATAATGCTCTTAATCATCGGGTTGGGGAAAATGCTGTTCGAGGTACATACGCTCTTTAACGGCAAACCCATTGGAGATGCCTTTACCTCTTTGGTTACGGATATTTTGACTTTTTTAGTGATTATTGAATTATTCAGAAGTTGTATTGAATATTTCAAGGCCCACCGTTTTCGACTTAATAATATGATGGACCCCGCCATTATTCTTGTGATTCGGGAAATGATCGTCAGCCTTTACAAAAGCACACACCTGGATTTGGCGGAATTGGCCGGATTCAGCCTGCTGATCCTATCCCTTGGAACAGTGAGAACGATGGCAGTCCGTTTTAGCCCGACGAAAACACCTCAAAAAATACTTAAATCTCAAAATACAAAAGCCGCTTGAAGGTATCACTCCAGGATTTAACAAGGTTTCCTGAACTTGGTAGTGTGATCGTGAGAAAGGATCTATCGGGTTTTTAGCAGGACTGCCGTACCCACAGCAGAGACGAGGATATTTGTTGAATCCAGACGATGATAATTAAACGTGGTCGCCACCACGGCATTGGCTTTGAGCAAAGCAGCCGCATCCCGCAGAGATGTTAAGGTATCGGCCACCCCTTTTTTCAAGTGGTTCATTGTTGAGGAATCATTTTCTCCAGATGCAATCAAAGCTTCCGCATGCACGAGGCCATAATAAGCCCCGATCCGCTTTCCTTCAACCCGCTGCGTGGTTGCGATTAAAATATGACCAGCCCCGTTTTTACGAACGGAACCGGTTTTTTCAGGATTTTTCTCAACAGAAACGGAAGCCGGAACCTTTTCCTTGAAAGCAGATTCCTTCTCAGGGGCCGGTTTTTCTACAACAGGTTTCAACTGCGACGGGGAGGTGTCTTCATTAAATTCGTTGTCAGAATCCTTTGTACTCGAAGGGTGTGTATCAATATCCGGGTCTAGATCAAGGTCTAAATCCAGATCAAGATCCTGTTCAGAAGTTTTTGGGGCCTTTTCTTGCAGTGGCGCATGGCATTGAACACAAGAAGCAGACTTTCGCTGTTGACAACCACAAACGGGACAAATCATTCCACAGCTCCTAAATTTTAATCCGTTAAATGACGGACAACTCTTCCTTCAATACTTAACCGCCCTTCAGCAAACCACTGGATTACCCTGGGCAGCAGGTGATGCTCTTCGATTAAAATACGATCCGCCAAACTGGATGTGGTCTCTCCCGCCTTCACCGGGACAGCGGCTTGGGCGATGACCGGGCCATGGTCCATTTTTTCATCGACAAAATGAATCGTGCAGCCACTCAGCTTTACACCATATTCAATGGCCTGGCGTTGTGCATGCAGACCGGGAAAAGCAGGGAGAAGACTTGGATGAATATTCAACATTCGCCCCAGATAAGGCCGGACCAATTTCGCGGTTAAAAGCCGCATATACCCAGCAAGAACAACCAGTTCAACTAAATGCGCACGAAGCGTCTCTAATAAAACAGTATCATAAGCTTCCCGGCTTGGGTAGTTGTTTGGATCAAAATATATCGCCGGAATACCCGCCTTTTTCGCCCGTGTCAAGGCATAAGCATCCTTTTTGTTACTTAATACGACGCCGATTTCAGCCTGAAGCGCTCCACTCGATATCGCATCAATAATCGCTTGTAAATTACTGCCTCTCCCGGAAGCCAGCACACCCAGTATGAGTTTTTTAGACATAATAAACTTGCCCGTCCCCTTTAATGACAGTGCCGATTTTATATGCATACAATCCCTGACGTTTTAGCAGAGCCATTGCGGGTTTCAGTTCATCGGGTGAAAGCACCACAACCATTCCGATGCCCATGTTAAACGTCGAGAACATTTCTTCCGATCCGATCTTTCCTTTTTCCTGCAATATTTTAAAAATGCCGGGTGGTGACCATTGGTTCACCTGAATTTCTGCGGCAACCCCTTTTGGGAAAATACGAGGCAGGTTGTCCGTGATCCCGCCGCCTGTCACATGGGCCAACCCTTTTATCGAAACCCGCCGGAGCAAACGACGGACCACATCCACGTAAATCCGAGTCGGCTCCAATAAGGCTTCACCCAGGGGGCGTGTCAGGCCGGGGAGACGATCTGTTACCGTTAACCCTTCATTTTCAAAAAGTATTTTTCGGACCAATGAAAATCCATTACTATGAAGCCCCGAAGAAGACAAGCCAATCAGGACATCTTTTGGACGGATTTTTTGTCCATTAATCATTTTCGATTTTTCAACCACTCCAACGGAAAACCCCGCCAGGTCATACTCTCCTTCAGGATATGAAGAGGGCATTTCCGCTGTTTCTCCGCCGATCAGAGCACATCCGGCCTGACGACACCCCTCGGTTATTCCTTTTACCACTTCGACAGCCACTTCCGGCAAAAGCTTCCCTGTTCCAAAATAATCCAGAAAGAAAAGGGGTTCAGCGCCAGTCACAATGATGTCATTGACACACATCGCGACAAGGTCAATGCCAATCGTGTCATGCCGTCCGGTTAAAAAAGCGATTCTTAGTTTGGTCCCCACGCCGTCTGTGCCAGAAACCAGGACAGGTTGTTTATATTTTCGGGATTGCAAAGCAAATAATCCCGAAAACCCGCCCAAATCACTGATCACCTCCGATCGAAAAGTTGATTTGACCAGCGGTTTAATGCGTTCGATCACCTCGTTTCCCGCCTGGATATCCACTCCCGCTTTTTTGTACGCGATTTGCTCCATAACTCCGGCTTTTCCTTTACTTCTTTAATATTAAAAAAGACCTGACCTGCCTAAAACCACCGTTGTTTTTCCCAAGAAACGATGATTCGAATCTTACCCCAAGGTCTTGATAAAGATCAAATCGGCACCTTGAGGTTTAACTGTTATAATAGACAGAAATGATTGACATTTATTGGCTATATGCCTATTCTGATTAGATTTTAGAGCTCGAATTTTGTATTTTCTAACTTAAAATGAATCGCTTTCAATCCGACAATGGGCGTCCATACCAAAAAATCCACCTTCGCCTTTTCACCATACTCCTTGTCATGATTTTGTCCCCTCCGGCCTTTTCGGCACAAACCATCGAGGGGAATATTGATGATATCGCACGGGCCATTCTCACTTACTTTCCCAAGGTGACCGGTAAAGTCATCGCAGTCAATGACAACCAGATTACCGTCCAGGTCGAATCAGGACAAGGGCTTTCAAAAGGCGTCTTGCTCACCGTATTCCGCGAAGGGGAATCCTTTTACCATCCGGTAACGGATGTCCCGCTTGGCCGTTTTGAAAGTGAAATCGGCTTTATTGAAATCCTTCACTTTGAAAAATCCCGTTTGACCGCAAAGAATATAGACCCGACGATAATGATTGAAGTCGGAGACCTGGTTCGCTTACCCTCTACAAAGATCCCTTTGGCCATCGCAACGCGGACAAAGGAGGATCACAGTTTTTTACAAAATGAACTCAGCGCGGCGCTCAACGATACCGGGCGTTTTCAAATTGATCCGCTCGCACCGGGCGCTGATCTTAAGGCGGCGCATGACCGGAAAAATCGGTATTACATTGAACTTGCGACGGACCATCAAGACGGACAATTTTTAATGTCCTTGCTCATCCAGAATACAATCACAGGCAATCAGCTCGCCAACCTGGAGGTCTTGATTCATCAATCCAAGGAGAGTGACCTCATATTGGAACATTTACAATACCAGCTATTTGAACAACGGCAGAAAACAACAATCAATGACTGACTTCTCCTCTTTCGAACACAAACCCTCAGCCACCGAAGAAACCCTCCTTCAACAACTGGACCGGGATAATTTACCTCGACATGTGGCCATCATTATGGATGGGAACGGACGTTGGGCCGCACAAAGACACCTTCCCCGTATCGCAGGACACAAAGCAGGCATTCAATCCGTCAGGGAGATTGTGACTTTTTCTTGTGAAATCGGTATACAAGCCTTAACCTTGTATGCCTTTTCCAATGAAAACTGGAACCGTCCGGTCAAGGAAATCACCCAGCTCATGATTCTCCTGGAACGTTTTCTAAATAAAGAACTTAAAACCATGATGAAAAACGAAATTCGGTTTCAGGCCATAGGCCAAATTGACCGTCTGCAAGATTCCGTAGTCAAACTAATTCGTTCCGTAGAAAAAGAAACCCGAAATAATAACAAAATGACGCTTATTCTAGCCCTCAGTTATGGCGGACGAACCGAAATCGTGGATGCGATTAAAAAAGTCCATCAAGACCTGGAACAAGAACGGATGACAATAAAAGACCTGGATGAAAAAAGTTTTTCAAAATATTTGTATACCTGCAATATCCCCGATCCGGATCTTATGATCCGCACAAGCGGAGAAGTGCGCGTGAGCAACTTTCTCCTTTGGCAAGTCGCATATACAGAACTTTATTTTACAAAAACACCCTGGCCCGATTTCAGAAAGATCCATTTTTTACGGGCCCTATGTGACTATCAAGGACGGGAGCGCCGGTATGGCTTGATTTCCGGGGAGCAAAACCATTAAGGCAAGCCGACTTCTCACTGCAGCTATTTTACTGCCTATCCTTTGGGCAATCATCTGGTTTTCACCGTCTCTTTTCTTTTTTGTTTTTGTCGTGATACTAATTTTGCGTGTCCAGTATGAATTTTACCTGCTGTATTTTCCACCTGAGCAAACAAAAACCATGGTCTTCGGGCTCTTCTGGGGGTTCTGTCTTGCTTCAACCCTTTATATCAACACCTCTATGGCAGGCATTATTCTGTTTTTAAGTCTCATCGCCGTTTTTCTGTACACCTTGTTTACCTTTCAAGACATTCAAAAAACATTTTCAGAATCTGCTATCCTTTTTATTGGTATTGCCTATTTACCTGGATTCGTCAGCCATCTTTTTTTAATCCGGGATTTACCTGAAGGCCCTGGGCTGATTATTCTTTTGCTTCTGATGACCTGGGGGGGCGATGCGGGCGCGTATTACGCGGGCCGTGCGCTGGGCAAAAAAAAACTTGCCCCCAGAGTCAGCCCGAACAAAACCATCGCAGGTGCCATTGGCGGCCTCGCGACGACTTTTTTAGGATGTCTATTGGCCAAGTATACCTACTTACCCATACTCGAATGGAAAGACGTCGTTATCCTTTCCCTATTACTTGGTATAATGGGGCAATTGGGCGATTTGACGGAATCAATGCTGAAACGGGCGGCCGGCGTTAAAGACTCGAGTAGTATAATTCCTGCCCATGGCGGCCTTTTTGATAAATTAGACAGCATTGCGTTTGCGGCACCGCTGCTCTATTATTATATGCAATGGGGACATTCACTATGAACACCCGCACAATAGAAAAAAGCGCTAAAAATCCCCGTGCCAGTAATTCCATAGATGCCTTTATCAGTCTGGTTTGCAAATCCCTATGAAAAAAATCGTCATCCTAGGGGCAACCGGTTCAATCGGGACAAATACCCTCGACATTATTCAACGCTTCCCCGACAAGTTTCAAGTCCTGGGACTGACCGCAGGATCAAGTGTTGAAAAACTTGAGTCACTGATCAAGGTATTTAAACCCAAAGTCGTGGCTTTGCAAAATGAGAAATCTGCGGCGGCTTTGTCTAAAACCCTTTCTGCGTCCAATGTCGAAGTGCTCTCTGGCAATCAGGGAATTGTTGAAGTCGCCCGGCATCCGGAAGCAGACCTTGTGATCTCCGCCATCGTCGGTGCGGCCGGTCTGCTTCCGACCCTTTCAGCCATCAGGGCAAAAAAAAATGTAGCCATCGCCAATAAAGAGCCCTTGGTCATGGCCGGAGAAATCATTCGACGTGAGGCGACCTTAAACGGCGTTTCCATCTTACCGATTGACAGCGAACATTCTGCAATTTTTCAAGTCCTTAATGGAGAACAGCGTCATTCCATTAAACGAATTATTCTCACCGCGTCAGGAGGGCCGCTGCTTCGTTTTTCAAATAAAGAAAAAGAACAGGTGTCTTTGGAAGAAGCACTTGCACACCCCAACTGGAAAATGGGGCCCAAAATCTCCATAGACTCCGCAACGTTGATGAACAAAGGGCTTGAAATCATCGAAGCCCGTTGGCTTTTTGATGTGCCGCCTGAACAAATAGATGTCGTGATCCATCCTCAATCCATTGTCCATTCCATGGTCGAATTTGTGGACCGTTCCGTCGTGGCACAAATGGGTCTTCCGGATATGCGTACTCCGATTTGTTATGTCTTGCATTATCCCCGAAGAGCGCCTATTTCGCTGCCCTCACTTGACTTGACGGAGGTGGGGACGCTAACATTTGAAAAGCCGGATACCACTGCATTTCCCCTCCTGAAAACCGCCTATACGGCATTGGAAGAAGGTGGAACGCTTCCATCCGTTCTCAATGCAGCAAATGAAGAAGCGGTCACGGCATTTTTAGAGAAACAAATCAGTTTTGGCATGATCAACCGCATCATCCAGCAAACGCTTGAGGCGCACACGCCCCAGTCCACAGAAACCCTGGACGATGTACTCGAAGCGGATCGTTGGGCCCGTTTGGAAGGAAAACGATGGATCAAGCAATGTACGGTCTGTTAAAAACCAGGGAAACCATTAGATGTTTAGTTTGACCACTATTTTGACATTTATTATCGTGCTTGGGGTACTCGTCGGCATCCACGAATTCGGCCACTATATTGTCGCAAGGATGTGCGGGGTACAGGTTCAAACCTTTTCTTTGGGCTTTGGTCCCAAGATCGCTTCAAAAAAAGTCGGACCCACTGAATATTGTCTTTCGGTCATTCCACTCGGTGGATACGTCCGCATGCTGGGCGATGACCCAAATGAAGAAATTCCTGAGGAAGAAAAATCAAGATCTTTTCTGACCCAGCCCGTACGAAAAAAGATCGCCATCGTCGTGGCCGGCCCGCTTTTCAACCTCCTTTTGGCTGTCCTGATCTATTCCGGAATTTATATGACCGGCTTTCCTACAGTCACCGCAGTCATTGGTGAAGTCCAGGAAGACTCTGCCGCAGAAGCAGGAGGGATGCTGCCGGGAGACAAAGTCATCGCTATAGAAAATGAACAGATTGCGGATTGGGAAGAAGTACGCGAAACAGTGCAAGGAAGCGGCGGGAAACCGCTCTACTTCCTTGTACAAAGAGACGGACAGGAAGTCGAGCTGAATATTACCCCCCGGTCTAAAGAGAGTGAGGATGTTTTCGGTGATGCACAAGCAGTCTGGCTTGTAGGGATTACCCCCAAAGGGGATCAAATCACAAAACGCTACAACCCCGTCAAAGCCATTTATATGGGGACAGAAAATACCATCAAGCTCACCTATTTGACCGTTAAAGGCATATTCAAAATGATTATGGGAAAGATTTCTTCCGAGAGCCTGGGTGGGCCCATCCTGATTGCCCAAATTGCCGGTGAACAAGCCGAACGCGGATTTTCAAATGTGATTCTTTTTGTGGCCATGCTCAGCATCAACCTTGGGGTACTTAATCTTTTTCCCATTCCGGTTTTAGATGGCGGACATTTGCTTATTTTCTCGATAGAAGGCATTATCGGACGGCCAATCAGTTTAAAAATACGGGAAATTGCTCAACAGGTCGGGCTTTTTCTGATTATTTCGCTTATGGTTTTTGCTTTTTACAATGACATTATGCGTATTTTCGTCAATCAAGGTTAAAGGCAGTATTTCTGTAAATTCACTATGTCCAGTCCTTTAAATATCCTGCGCCGAAAAACAAGGCAGATTTCAGTCGGAAATGTCAAAATTGGAGGAGATGCGCCCATTGTCGTTCAGTCCATGACAACAACGGACACACGGGACATCGCTGCAACGGTCGCCGAAATTCATCGCCTTGAAGCGGCCGGATGTGAAATCGTTCGTGTCACGGTGCCCGATCAGGCTTCTGCGGAAGCCCTCCCCAAAATCAGGGAACAGATCAGCACCCCCCTCATCGCTGATATTCATTTCAGCCATAAAGTGGCTTTGATGGCACTGGATGCCCATGTCGAAGGCCTTCGCCTGAACCCTGGCAATATTGGCGCGCGCAACCGGGTAGAACGTGTGGTCAAACAGGCCAAAGACCAGGGTGTTCCAATTCGCATCGGCGTTAATGCCGGTTCACTTGAAAAACACCTGCTCGAAAAATACGGCTATCCCACGGCAGAAGCCATGGTCGAATCTGCCGCATATCATATCGAAATTCTGGAATCCCTTGGTTTTTATGAAACGAAGGTCTCATTAAAGGCCTCCCATGTCGGTTTGGCGGTTGAGGCTTACCGCCTTTTTTCTTCTCGATTTGATTACCCCTTACATTTAGGCATTACGGAAGCAGGGACTGCTTCAACCGGTGCGGTAAAATCTGCTGTCGGCCTTGGCATTCTACTTGCCGAAGGAATCGGCGACACCATTCGCATTTCCCTCGCGGCAGACCCGGTTGAAGAAATTCGAGTCGGCTTTGAAATTCTAAAATCATTGAATCTTAGAAAGCGCGGCGTCAATGTCATCGCCTGCCCGACATGCGGGCGTCTGGAGTTTGATGTCATCCAGCTGGCAGCCGATATTGAAAAACGGCTTTCTCATATTACCGAACCCATCGATGTTTCGATACTCGGCTGTGTCGTAAACGGCATTGGAGAAGGCAAAGAAGCTGATATCGGCATTGCAGGAGGTCATTCAGGCAGCCTTCTTTTTAGAAAAGGGAAAATCATTAAAAAAGTCCCCTCGGAGGAACTGGAATCTGCTCTGATTGAAGAAGTCGAACAAATCGCCTTGGAAAGAAGGGAAGCCCGAAAACAACATGTGCTTACCCCCTCGTCCACTTAAACCAAACACCCGTATCTTGTTTTTAAAGGCTTAAACATGTCTAATCATACCGCAGTGCTGCTAATGGCACACGGCGCGCCCGAATCCGTTGAACACATTCCAGCCTACCTTCAGCATATTATGAAAGGCAGGCCCCCTTCTGATGAAATTATCGCTCAAGTCAAGGAACGCTATCAACTCGTGGGTGGAAAATCTCCTTTACTTGAAATCACAACAAAGCAGGCGCTGTCACTCGAAAAACGTTTAAATCAAAGCACTGAGGTATTTAAAGTTTTTATTGGCATGCGCCATTGGCACCCTTTTATCGATGAAACTGTTCAACAGATGGCATCTGACCCGCCGGAGCGTCTGCTGGCACTCAGTCTCGCTCCACAGTACTCTACTTTAAGTGTCGCGGCCTATATCGAAACCCTGAACAAAGCCCTCTCTTCAGCCCACTTAAATGTTCCGGTACAAACCGTCAAAAGCTGGTACAAGCAACCGGATTTAATCGAAGCATTTTGCGAAAAAATTAAAGACGCGCTCAATCACTATGAAGAGGATATCCGTAAAGAGGTTCATTTGCTTTTTACCGCGCATTCCCTTCCGGAATCTGTGTTGGAGCAGGGAGATCCATATCCCCAGGAAGTCGAGGGGACGGTGAAGGCTATTCTGAAAAACCTCGATATCCATTCGAAAGAATATTCCAGCTCCTTTGCGTATCAAAGTCAGGGGTTCAGAGGTGGAAAATGGCTCGGCCCGGAAGTGGAAAAAATACTGGATCAACTGGCTTCAAAAGAAACCAAACATGTCCTTCTGGTTCCCATCGGCTTTGTCTGTGATCATGTCGAAATCCTTTACGATGTGGATATTCTTTTTAAGGATTATGCCAAAACACTGGGGATCACACTTCGGAGGACTGCATCCCTGAATGATTCTCCCCGTTTTATCGATGCCTTGGTGAAAACGATTCATGCCCACCTTTAGTGCAGAGCCACTTGAAACCTTCCCGTTACGGCCCTTCCAGCAAAGACGACACGGATCTTTATAAATTGGTTATAAAAACGCCCGCTTTCCGGGCAGTAGGAAATATGGTATCTTTTTCGCAAGTCTATATGATTGGTTCGAAAACTCTAATTAATCAACATATCCAAAACGATGAATAAACCCAAACTGCTCATCATTGATGACGACGAAACCATATTAAATCAAATGAAATGGGCCCTGATGGAGACCTATGATATTTTTCTCGCGGGTGATCGCAGAAAAGGGCTTGATCTTTTCCGTCGTGAACTGCCGCCCCTGGTGACGCTGGATTTGGGCCTTCCGCCCTATCCCCGCGATGCGACGGAAGGGTTGCGGGCCTTATCCGAAATGCTTGAAATGAATGCCAAAACAAAAATCCTGGTCGTCAGCGGCAATTCGGATCAATCCAATGCCTTGCAGGCAATTGAACAAGGGGCATATGACTTTTTTAAAAAACCGATCGAACTCGACGAAATCCAGGTCACACTCCGTCGGGCATTAAATTTATTTCACCTGGAAGAAGAAAACCGCCGACTTAAACGAAAACCCGTTCCAGGGAGCGGCATTATTGGCGCCAGCCGTGCGATGGAAACACTTCATAAGACCGTTCGAAAAATTGCCAACAACAGCTTCCCTGTACTCATTTCCGGGGAAAGCGGGACGGGAAAAGAACTGATCGCCCATGCCATTCACCATCAGAGTGATCGGGCAGAGAAACCCTTTGTCGCCATTAATTGTGGCGCCATTCCTGAAAACCTCATGGAAAGTGAGCTTTTCGGACATGAAAAGGGATCGTTCACAGGAGCCCATGCCCAACGCAAGGGCCGGATTGAATTTGCTGAAGGCGGCACCCTTTTTCTCGACGAAATAGGAGAACTGGGTCTAAACCTGCAGGTCAAGCTCCTGCGTTTTCTCCAGGAAAAAACACTCGAAAGGGTGGGTGGACGAAAAAGTTATGAGATTGACGCCCGTGTCGTTGCCGCAACCAATCGGGATTTGAAAGAATTGACTCAATCAGGAGCATTCCGGGAAGATCTATATTACCGGCTAAGCGTGGTTTCCGTCACCAGTCCACCTCTTCGGGAACGGGAAGGAGATCTCCTTTTACTGACCCATGCCTTTTTAAACCAATTTTCAGAAGAAGCCCGAAAAAAAATCAAGGGCCTGACCAAGGAAGCCATCGAAGCCCTGTCCGTTTATGACTGGCCGGGAAATGTTCGGGAACTTGAAAATAAAATAAAGCGTGCTGTGGTGATGGCGGAAGGCGCCTTTCTGACCGCAGAAGACCTGGAGCTGGCCAACCAATCAGGTCCTCCTCCTTTGCCCAGACTTAAAGATGCAAAAGACCGACTTGAACGTGAATTGGCCGAAGAAGCATTGACCCGTTATGGAGGAAACATTACGCACGCAGCCTCCGCCTTAGGAATTTCAAGACAGGCTTTTCATGATATTATTTCAAAACATGGCATCGAACGGCCCAGTTAACTTCTGCTTTAACCCCCATTTTGACCGACGAAGACAATCTTGATTATTAGGATTTGAAGGACTCTGAGCGCTAGCTTAGAATCATGACCGGTCTCAACAAATTTCTTCCTCTTCCGGTTTGAGTCTGTCCTTGCCGGTTATTCAGAATCACACCATCTATAATTTCACCACATGAGAGACAACGATATATCGGTATGTATACGCGTCCCCTGTCATCAATCAATCGATCACAAACCATCATCCCCTTGCACCGTCCACAACTCACTTTATCCTCCATTTTTATATTCGGTATCCGATCGCACGTTTTACTTCACACCGAATTTCAATAATGAATGTCCGCTCCCGGTCTCTTTCATTTTTCTCCAACAGGGCTTGTTTTTTCTATAATTTGAAAAATTCTGCCTGTTTTATAGATAAAATGATCCAGGTGAGGCTTTAGTGATGAAATTGTAAAAACGACGTTAAATCAAAAGAGGATGACGATTGAAACAGTGCATTCAAGGTATTTTTATGGAGCTGTTTCACGACTGAGGATATAAAAATTCGGATGGATATAAAACAGGATGGTTTTTATCTAAAGAGAAAACCGGCGGATGTTAAAAAAGGTCATTCTCTTACAAGTCTTTGGCACACCGAAACCCCAGAAATGGAAGTCGTGTTTCGGGAGTAACATTTTGACGGTAAGGTAATCTTGAAAAAATTGAAAGCGCATAGTGGCCGGATTCACCAAAGGCATCCCCTTTTGCCACTTTAAATTGCTGACCAAAATCATCGGATTGATAATCCGCTCCAGGAAAAGGCTGGTACCAGTCCGCCGACCATTCCATCACATTGCCATTTAAATCATACACATCGTAGAAACTCCGGTCCTGAGAAAACCGTCCAATCATCATCACATTGCCGTGGGAACCGGCACTCACATTGGCCTTGGTGCCATCAAATTCATTTCCCCAAACATAAAGGTTACCATTTGGACCGCGTGCTGCTTTTTCCCATTCCGCTTCTGTGGGCAACCTTTTAGCCAATGATCGGCAATAATCCCGTGCTTCATACCAATTGACTTCAACCACAGGTAAAAGCGCCATTCCTGGGGGATGTGAATCCCCTTTCCAATACGGAGGCGGCCTGCGTTTTCGCGCATGAATAAACCGCTGATAGTCTTCATTGGTTACTTCAAAGCGATCAATATAAAAATCATCCAGTGAGAGACGTCTTTCGGGATGTTCATCGAGATAAAAAGGTTTTTTATTCCCCAACTCGCCCTGGCTTTCCGTATCATCAGGGACATCATTACTTCCCATAATAAAAGGGCCGGTAGGAATAAGCACCATTTTGGGCGGAACAGCTTCACGCTGCAGCAAAAAATAAAATATGCCGCCAAAAAGAAGTAACAGGGAAAGGAATAATAACAGTTTTTTGGACATCAATGGTACTCCGCCAAGACCAGTTTGATGGAGTACTACTTTTTGAAAAAAGCCATCATGAAAGGGCGCAGGATAATCGTCCAATCGGATCGGTGCCACATTCTATTATTTCTGTCCGTCCATTACGGAATGTGCATCTGTATTATGGTTCATGTCAAAACCATGACAGCGGAGGTTACAGCCAGGACCACGATGCCGTTTTCCGGGGTCTGTAGGATGATTGAAATCATTGTCTGCGGTCGCACCGACCTGACCACCATCCGGACCATTCACAATTTTTCCGGCGCCCCACATGGGTTGATCCGGGACACGGTTTCCTCTGATATTCGGTTGAAAGTTCAGCAAATGGGTGTTGGTTTCATGGCCTGGATTGTCCGCTTTAAATTCAGCGCTGTTCATGCCCACAAAAACCGTATTTCCCGACTCAATATTGCTGTGAACATTATTATGGCATTCATGACACCGTGCATTCGTCCGGCCAATCAAATGCAGCATATGGAGATTGCCTCCGGTGGTGTTTAGCCCGTCCACATTGGAAGTACCGCATCGGTAAAAATTGGTCAGGCGGCTCTTCGGGGCAGGGGTCCCCTGTTCCGGATCGGAGGATGGCGGACAATCCTGTGTTTCCCACCACGGCGTAATAAAAGCCGATTCATTATGACAATTAAAACACAGAGCAAAATTTTGAGGATTGTATTGCCCGGTGACTGTGCCCGCCGGTTTGGTTTCCGCCGTTCCGATATTTGTGTCATAGTTTGCACGTAAGATTCTTTTGTATATGGAACCGTGAGGACCTTGTGCCGTTTTTGGATCATTTAAAGACGAAGTCCGTACCCCCACGGGCTCTTCAGGAATACTCGGAGATCGGTCCGTATCTCTACGGTAAGCTTTTCCTCGTGTATCATCAAAACTGATCGGGCCGGGGTAATCCGGGAAATTAATGCCAATTGGAAAACCGGCGGCTAACCCTTTAAAAAGCGGGATACCTCCCAGATAGGTTCCGAAAAGATCCGTGTTGTGACAATCCGGGCATTGCAGGGTTGCGACACGGGAAAGCCCGCCCGATCCGTCATGACCACTGACACGCCCGTTGCTGTCAAAACTGGCCTGTGAACCGAACCCACCCATAAGCTGCCCTTGCTGAGTCGGAACATCGACAAAAAGATTATAATTATTCAAAACCCCGGACTGATTCCGCCCCGGCTGAAATACAGGGTGAAAGGAGGTGTTAAACATCGGTGGACTCGGATCTACCAACAAAGGCCCTCCCGGATTTCCAGTATCTGGCACCCTGAAATTTTCGGGATAAAAAGGGATTGAATTGGGGTCGAATTCCTTGCGTTTATTGCTGCCGTGCGCATTAACCCCCACAGCGGGATTAATCGGGCTGTTCCCCCGTGCCTGAACTATTTTCCCCGTACCAACAGCTGTAAACAGCGCCTCTCGCACATGGTTATTAAAAGTGTTCCCATGACACCTCAAACAGACTTCATAAAGCCAGGGTTCACGAACCTCACTGGCTCCCCGAACCGTTTTGGCCACAATTTGGCTGCGGATTGTAATCCCCGGAATTCCCTGAAAACGGTTTCTGCGGGTCACGCGATGCATGTTATGACAATCCACACATTCTACATGCGAGGTATCCGGTGTATTGGGCGCGTGTTCTAAATCGATGTCCTTATTCCCTGGCGGCGTATCAAAAGGGCCCCCAAAATAAGAGGGAATCCGGTTGTCACTGCCCAGTTGTACCCCTTCTTTCGGGTCATCCACAAATACAGGTTGATGGCCCAGTGCCATGGTCAAATCCATAGCGCTTCCGGTTGGGGAAGTCCCGTGGTTCCCATTCCCTTCACGGTCTCTAAAAAACTGACTTTGAATATCCGGAGCTCGCGTCGGCGCCTGAAGGATGGAGGTTTCCTGTGGCTGGTGACACTGAAAACAGGTCGTTTCAATGGAGACATTGCCGGCAGGATCTACCCCTTCACGTAAAATACGGATGGCCCCTTGACGGGTGTGGGGGTCATGACATACCAAACAGGCCCGTTCCGCCACAACCGGGGTTTCTCCGTCGTGCAGGTTGGTTGCCCCCGGTTTAAGCAGGCTATCATCAAAAACGCCGGTTTGCCGGTCCCCAAAATGGGAATTCAGCTCGTCCGGATTATAAGGCCAGCCTGGTTTGTCATGGCAAAACAGACATAAAATCGCACCGCCCTCATTTGGAGGAGAGGCACGGTTTGGTCCTCCGACGCGTTTTTCAGCCTGTGTGGACGCAAAGGTGCGGGCTTGCAGACGGTTTGCCCGTAAAAATTTAGGGAAATCAACCTGATGCGGGTTATGACAAGAGGTACACTGTACGGAATCAAATACATTGACATCATCCCCCGAAGCGCGTCGTAACGGGCCAATCGGGGTCGGTGTACTCTGCGTAAAAGGCCGTCGAAGGGGTGGGCCCGGATTGACAAACTCAACATCTTTTGCAATCAGGGCGGCATCAAATTTCATTGAAATCGGGTGATCATTTCTCAGATCCCTTCCCAATGCCCGGGTATTTTGTGAAGTGGCGCCTTCACCGACGGGAATGCTGCCAAAAGGACCGGCAGGATCCTGCCCGGTCGGATACTCCATCGTATATTCGCCATTCAGACCACCACTGCCGCCCTTGTTTAATACATTCCCCAGGGCAATCGTGCCATCGTGACAAGAAAGGCAAAGCCTGGAATAACCGGTGGGCTGACCGGGCGCATTCGGCGTGGCTTCAAATGATTTGCTCCATACCTGGTCATACATCTGATACTGCGCCCTTGAAAGACTTCTGTTCCAAATCGGTGCCTGAAACGGGATTCCTTCACGGTTGGCGCCATGAGGCGTGTGGCAGAACACGCAAACTTCCGTTGTCCCGTTCGACAATGAGGATTTAATATTTCGTTGTTGATCGGGACTAAAAATTTCTTCAAACAACTGTTGCTGTTCCGCATCCAGCGGGACGGCAGACAGGTTGTGCTTGGTCGCACTGACATCCTCGGTAAAGGGTTCAGAAGTCGGTTGCGCCCAGGAGGGCTGATCCGATGATAAAAAGAATGAAAAACCCGTTATAAGAACAAGCAGAATCAGTATAGAAAAAGAGAAAATCCCCTGTAAATCAGGCTTTCTGACAATTGATCGAATTTTCTTTATCAATAGAGATAACCCTTTCATAGACAGATGAATATAATCAGCACACTTTTTTTTGTCAACAAAAACCCCCTTAACCGGAGGGTCTCTCTCTTAATAACTGGAAAACCTGAAGCCTTTTATTATAGGCATCTGCAACATAAATTTGTCCACCCTGCGCCACGGCAATGCCTGCGGGCAGCCAAAATGCACCCGGATCTTTCCCGGATTTTCCGAAATTGAGCAGTAATTCTCCGGAAGAATTAAAAACCTGAACGGTGTCAAACAAGGTATCCACCACATAAATATTTTTATCGCGGTCTACAGCAACGCCTTTTGGGCGGGAAAATTGTCCCAGCTGACTTCCAAGACTCCCCAGCTGGGATTTAAACTGCCCTTCCGGGGTAAACACCTGAACGCGAAAATTCAAGGAATCCGAGACATAAAGCGCGCCGTCCATATCCACAGTCGCATAGGTTGGGAAATTGAAGGCGCCTTCGGCGATTCCACGCTTTCCAATCGTCCCTTGTGCTTCTCCTTCAAGGGAATAGACCAGAACCTGGTGCCCCATCGTGTCGACTGCATACAACTTTTCACGAGCGGCATCAATTGCCAATCCTGAAATCCGCTTTGCACGTTCGTCATTGCCAATCACCCGGATCATTTTTTTATCCCGATTAAACACAAATATCCGATTCAGATCGGTATCCGATACATACAAAAGTCCAGCGGCATCCACGGCAACGCCAATAGGGTTTTGAAGGCGTTCTGTCTGTGTAATCTGATAAAGCTGGTGATATTTTTTATTGTTTACATCAAAATAATGCACGACCTGCAATCCGGTATCAGCAACATACACCCCGCCTTCAAAATCGACCGCCACACCTGAGGGGCGAATAATATAAGGAATTTTCCCTTTTCCAAAAATAAACTGGACCACACGTTTAAACCAAGTGGGTTTGAGACCAATATCTTCAGGTTTGGACCAAACGTCCACAAAGGAAATTTTAGGGGCATCCGGGGGCTTAGGCCAAAGAATTGTCGGATGTTCCTTGACCGGTGCGGTTGCACACGCCGATAACAGCATGAACGCAACAAGAAAGACCGCATATTTTAACCGTTGATTTCGCATGATTATATTTAAAAGGACCGGCTGGCGCGGACAAAAACAGACTGGTTTTCAAAATCCACATCTTCCGTACTTTTCGATGTGTCTTTCCCCCACCTTGCATCAGCGCTAAACAGGAACTTTCCGATGTTGTATGTCAATCCGCCCGTCGTTTGCAATGTGTCTCGGTCCAGGGAACTATTGCCTTCAGACCGC
The DNA here is from genome assembly GCA_945787655.1 of Nitrospiria bacterium. Taxonomy (GTDB): domain Bacteria; phylum Nitrospirota; class Nitrospiria; order SBBL01; family JAADHI01; genus JAADHI01. The sequence goes on from CALZIJ010000009.1 coordinate 26,908, forward strand.
TCCTGACTTGCACGCGCAGTGAAAGAAAAAGAGGTATCCCCGATAATAAAACTCCAATGCAGCTCTTCATAAAAAATATGAGAATCCGTATAAAATCCTCCGGGATAATTTTGAAGCGTATATCCCGCAGAAAACATCGCTCCGGGATAGAAATAATAATTACCCCGGCCATCCAAAAGAAAATTTTCTCCGGCCGCGCCAAAACCATCAATTTTGGTGTAACTGGCTGTCGATTGCAACAAGAGGCTGTCGTCATCCCGAAACAATCCCCTGAAATAACTGGAGTCCGCATTGAGCTGAAAAAGGTGTGAGAGCTGATCCCCTTCCCCCTGAGTCTGGGAGCTGCCGCCGGTGTGGCTTCGGTCCAGATCATTCAAAGTGTATCCCAGGGTCAAATGCACATACCGGATTTGTGTGTTTTCTACTGAGAATGACAAGGTGTGCATTGTATCCTTGGATTCCCCCTGGCCGTCCGTATCCGAGAACCCGTGACTGATGGCGTAACGTGTGGAATACCGAATGGATTCGAGCGCCCGGGTATAATCCAGGTTTCCACGGTAACGCAGATAGTTTGTAGAAATATCCGATGCGCCGCCCTTTGTTTCCGTCATCCCGTAGGATGCGCCAAACCCCGAAGAAAACCCGAAAAAAGGACGATAATTCAAGGTGTAATCAACAAAGGGCGAGGTGGTCTCGACATCACTGATATCATAACGAAAATAACGTGCGCTCATCACCATGTCCAAATCTTCGGTCGGGCGATATGATCCGCTCCAGAATGCATTTTGCTGGCTAATTCTCGGTCCGGCGGATGATGAGGGGGTTTCACTTAAATTAATCCGGGCATGCGTTCCCCATTTTACAGAAGGCGTATAAGAGGCTGTCGCACCAAATCCGCGCTCAGGACGGATAGAGATTCCGGGCGCATGCCCGCCGCTTAATGGATCCGACCAACGCCAGTTTGTCGTTACGATAAGCGCGTTTGCCGGACGGCTTTCCGTATTGAGGGTATAAGAATGGCCGCCTCTTTTTTTCGAGGAGACCGACCCGAAACTTGCGATGTCGGCCTTTTGATACTGATACCGTCCAATGAGCGTGGTTTCACGAAACTGTCCGCTGGATTCCAGGTTAAAAAACCGATTTACAGTGTTGGGGAGACGATTAGGGTCATCGGCTTCCAGTTCCGACTGATTATAAGAAACCGTCAGCCGGGGTAGTTTCGGTACGGAAAAGTTCCAGTTTCCGCCAAAGGTGATTAAGCGGTCCTTGACTTCAAGGCCGGACTGAAGCCCCACTGGATCAATTTTATTGGTCCGGTTCATCTGTTGATAATACAAACTGAACGGTGAAACATAAGGGAGCAGTGTCATATGAACGGAGTAGTCATTAAATTGAAAATCCTGATCCCCTCCCGCGCTATCCGTATCGGTGTCCTGGCTTTGATAAGTACCGTTTAAGAGCAGGTTACCGATGCGAGGATTAAAGATTTCACCAAAGTTATGGAGATTGTATCGTTGCTGAAAAAAAGTGGTTTCCTGTGTTTCGTTCCCCTGTTCCGTTTTAAACTCACCATAACTGAGATCAAGAGAACCGCCCAGGTTAATAAACCGGGATTCAGCTTGAACCGGAAGAAAAAGCATAAAGATTATGCCGAACCAGATTAAGTTTCTCTTCCTCAAACGGAGCAACCCGCCTCCTCTATTCGTTTAGCCTCAAACCACTCAGGATGATATTAACGGACAAGCATTTATTGATCATCCGCTGAGGTAGTCAAACCATCGCCAAAAAGTTGAATTTCTGCACGTTGGGCCATTTCCTGTAAACGGTGACTGCGTTCTGACTCCGGCATTTTCAAATAACGCTCCCATGATTTCTGAATTAAAATCGAACGCACGACCCCTTTTCGAATATCTTCTAAATTCAAGGTTTGCTCAGACAATGCGGCATAAAACGCATCGACCGACTCAAACCGGTTTTGGATTTTTTGAATACCGGCCTTAACTTCTTCTTCAGTGACCCTTAGATCATTTTCCAATCCACTTTGATATAAAAGTTCTTCCTCAATCAGTTTCTTCAATACCTCTTTTCGAATCGAAGCCATTCTCATCGGAGACAGCTTCTGGTGTCCGATCTGCCGAAGGTAGGTTTGAACGAGCGTATCAACCTCATTTTCGTGAATCGGGGTTTTGTTGACTTCAGCCAGGGGCGCCGCTTTTACCGAGGGAACCATCAGCAAACTCATCAAAAACAGCGTGAATACCCCCCACTTTTTGTTTACGCTGAATCCGCTCGTTTTTTTCATCAAAGTCCACTTCATTTTTTATGACAACTTAAACAAATTAAACTTCTGGCGTTTCGATCTTGCGAATCCGGATTGGGCCGTGAAGCCAGACGCAGAAAAAGGGAATTATTAATAGTTTGCGCATTTACGGGGTCGGATAAAACCGGTTGTCCGCCGGGGCGGCTGGCTTCGTGCGGATTATGACAGGAAGCACATTCGATATACGGCGCATCTGGACGACTGGGGTCGGACGGATAGGCCCGAATCCGGTCCCGTTTATCCAGTGGCAAGTTTGCCCCATTCGGGTCTCGATCAATCCACATCACACTGCCGCTCCCCGGAATTCGTCCACCCTTGGTGGTGATATTGGTCAAGATCTCCTTGAATTGCGGGTCGGTTCTGGGGATTTCCATGCTAATCGGGTGATCATCCCTCAAATCGAGACCCAAGTTGGGGAAAGGTTCGGCCCCAAAGGAAGCATTCGGGCCGGACCCAAATTGGTCAAAATAGACAAACCCGCCATTACCCGTTGGGTCCGCATCCGCACGGCGGCCCTCCCGAAAACTATTCGCAGCATCCACAGCCGGGCCTGAAAAACCCATACCAATACTGCCACCCGGCCCGTCGAAGGTTTTATTTAAAGGGAAAAACCCGCCGGAGCCGGAGCTGTTAATCAAGGCATCAAAAGCCACCGCACCGTCATGGCAGGAAAGACACGCCAGGGAAACACCTTTGGGCCGACCCGGCGTTCCCGTCATGTCCTGTGCATCGAAATGAGGGCTGCTGTAAGGCGTATAGGCCATTGGGCTGGAGATACGCCGGTTCCATAACGGCGCGATTCCCTGAACACCGCCGACATTCGACCTCCCGCCGTGTGGCGTATGACAAAAAATACAGACTTCTTCATTCAAGCGGATATCCCCTTCAATGCCTCGGACTTCAGGGTTCCGGGCACCACGCAAGGAAGTCAACCCGCCGGGGACAAAATCGTTTCCTTCTCCAGCAAGGATATCCGGATTAACAGCAAGATTATGTTTGGTATGCCGGACATCCTCTGACCCAAATGTACTTTTCAAGAAAAAAGGAAGACTCATGAAAGTGATGACGAACGCACCGAACATCCACTTTACAAGCATTCCGTTTCTATGTTTATGAAAAGAACGTTTCATTGGTCGCTTGAGACTCCTTTCTCTTCAAAAAACTGAAAAGAACCGGGACTGTCCGAGGAAGGTTTTGACGAAATGGAAGCCGGTGCGTCAAGGTATTGAAACACATTGATCCGATGATTGTATTGATCGGCGACGTAAATACGATTGTTTTGATCGACGGTTAAACCAGCTGGCAGCCAAAACTGACCGTTTCGCCCGCCAAATTCACCGAAGAAAAGAAGCAGACGCCCCGACTGATCGAATATCTGAACATTGTTAAACCGGGAATCCACGACATAGATATGGCCTTCGGAATCCACGCCAACGCCTTTAGGCAAAGAGAACTGGCCAAACCCCGTACCGACACTCCCAAACTTGGACAGAAATTTCCCCTCGGCATCGAAAACCTGAACCCTGAAATTCATATCAGTGATGTATATTTTCCCTGACCGATCAATAGAGAGGTTGGCGGGAAAATTAAATTTCCCATCTTCTGTGCCGCGGCCCCCAAATTCAAAAAGAAACTTTCCCTCGGTATCGTAAACAAGCACAGCATGTTTACGCGTATCTACAATATAAACCCGTTTAAGGCCATCATTTACAGCAATACCGACGGGATGTTCCATTTCATTCTCATTACCGAAATTAAAAAGAAACTTTCCTTCAGTATCATAAACAAACGCTTTTCGGTGTACAGTATCCGTTGCGTAAACCCGGCCTTGCTGGTCCACCGTCACACCCAAAGGGCCGGAAAGCGCCCCTTCCCCGTCTACACCAATCATGGAAAATTGCTTTTGTTTTTCATCAAAAACCAGGATTTTCCGCCACCCCGAATCAGCAACATAAACACGGCCTTCCGGTGTCGCAAAAACGGCATAGGGTTTTACTAAAGACGCCGAGGATTTCGCGCCAAAAAGAAAGGCTTTCACATGATCAGTCCATTTTTTCTCCTCTACATCAGTGGAAGAAGAAATGGTTTTGATAAACTTGATCCGCGGCGGCTCCGGAGGGGAAGGCCACACGATCTCCGGGCTGGATTTTAAGGCTTTACCCCCGCATCCGAAAAGAATCAGTACCAGAAAAACCAGGAGAACATTACGTAACCGAATCGAAAAAAAGATACCGCCTCCTATTTTTGATGACAGGTCAAACACAATGCGCTGCCTCGATTGGACGTTCTCAAAAACGGGTCCCGCCCCTGCAAATTCTTTTCATCCGGACTGTGAATATCGTGACAAGATGCGCATTGCACCTTATCTCCCTCAAATGTTTGCACACCATTTGGAAACATTCGGCCGCCATCCGTCTTTAAGATCGTGGGCTGATTAAACTGCGGATCAAGGTCTAGCGAAGGATAAACCATAGAAAAAGCATGATCATCCCTTAAATCCTTTGTAAAATAACGTATCGTCGCATCATGCGCGCCTGACACGCCCCCATATGCGCCTTCGGAACGATTGTGGCATTTGGAACAGGCGTCCGAACCGGGTTCCCCTTCAAGCGTCATCCTGTGTTTGACGCCCGCATCATTGATATTGTGAAACTTGGGGGGTTTTAATACGGAATCCACCGCCACAGAACCGTCGTGACAAGAAAGACATGCGAGCGAAATCCCATCCGGTGCTTTAGGTGGAGTGGAATCAAAATTGGGACTGGAGTACATCCGGTATTGCCGTTCTTCCGGCAGTTCCCGATTCCAAAGCGGGGCGTAACTGCTGCTGTTGTGAGGCGTATGGCAATAGACGCAGGATTCGCGATAGTCGCTAAATGTGCCGCCCTGCATGGGTCCGGTTTCAGCCTGATATCCCCGCCAGTTTAACGCGGACAAATCATGGCGGGAACGGACAATCGATCCACCTTTCGCTGAAGCAGAGAACATCAATAGAAGACCTGCGATGGAGAACAGGACAACAACCTTTATCCCTTTTATGTTCACCTCGGCAAATGCCTCCTTTAGATGAAGCTGAATGGCTCATAAAAGGCCGATATCAGGAAAAACTGACTTATCTGTCAGAAAAAAATCCCAATATAATCCGGGATCACTATAAATTTATTTTCAAATTTGTCAAGAAATTTGTCAAGAAAAAAGGAATCCCGTTTTAAGTTTGAGTCTTTGAGCTGACCAGTGGAAGGGAAAGTCTGAACTTAAAATAAAAGCGGTTGACAAAATTAAAAACGGTATGGTACTAATCCACCAACTTTTCATATTTTCAAGGGAGGGATAATGAAAAAGGCGCGTGTAGGCACAATATTGGGATTGGCCATTCTGTTTTCGTTCTTCTTCGTTGAAGACCGTGCATCTGGATATTTTGGCGACATGGTTCTAAACAGTAAGGCCGAAAAAAGAGGGATGCCACCAGTCGTCTTCCCTCACTGGTATCACAGGGCGGAATTTAAATGTAAGGTTTGCCATCCTGCAATTTTTGAAATGCGATCCGGTGCCAATGATATTGACATGAAAAAGATTGTTGTGGACGGTCAGTACTGTGGGAAATGTCATAACGGAACCATCTCATGGAAGCCGATCGAATGTGCACGCTGTCACTCCGGTACTCCCGGAATGGAAACTGGAGTCCTGGAAGGGTTCCCCTGGAAGGGGCCTTCAAAGTAAGGCTTGTCTGATATTTTAAACGGATGGTATGATGAGAAGAATGGAGTTTAAAATATCACAAACCTTAGGAAAGTAAGTCTCAACGAAGCATATACTTTTGATCGATATTTGGAGGGGTTTTAATGGCCGGGGCAAAAGGACAAAAAAGATCAGCATTCACGGGAATTTTCATCGTGGCACTCTCGCTTGTTTCAATATATGCCTGTGTGCGTCAGGCAAAAAGCGAGACCGTCACTCCAGCAACACCAGCAAAAGATAAACCTGTTGTTGTTGCACAAGCTGCAGCGCCTATGCAGGTAGAAGAAAAAGAGCTCGCTGCTGAAAACAAACCTCAATCACTTGTTGCGCCTCGACCTGAAACAGGTCTACCGGTATTCGAAAGCCCTCACAACCTGCCGAAACCAGGGCCGCCCTTCAACAAGGAAAATTCAAACCCTGATGTCGTCATGAAGAGCATCCCTAAAGAAGCCACGGGTTTGGAGGATTGGGTCAAAGCATTCCAGGAAGATAAAATCAACCCACACGAATCTCTGGATTTGGATAAAAAACATACCCCTCCCCTAAAATTTGATGTGGAAATTCCAGCGGTTGGCTCTATGCCCAATGTGATTTTTCCGCATGAGCCGCATACTTACTGGCTCGATTGCACCAATTGCCACCCAGGGATTTTCATGATGAAAAAAGGAGGGAACCCCATCTCCATGGTTAAAATTGTCAATGGTGAATTTTGCGGCCGTTGTCATGGAAGGGTGGCTTTCCCGATTGCCAATTGCACGCGTTGCCATGTTAAACCAAAAGAGGAAGCTTCTGCAAAATAAGCGGCAGGCATGTATTTGTTTCTATGAAATCGCCCCGCAAGATGATTCATCTTGCGGGGCGATTTCATATCCTACACATATTTTTCCAATGTTATGAAAACCATTTTGATACTAAACTTAATGCTCACCTTAATTTCCCCCTCTTTACTCAAAGCGGGAATCCTGGATAAAACGGATACTGCACGGGAAAACCTGATTGGTCCTGTAAAAAATGTCCACGTGGAAATTGCAAAAATCATTCAGGTTGACGGGGAATGGGTTGAAAAGGCGCCAATGCCCTGGCTGTCCACATTCTATGATCCACAAGGACACCGGACTAAAGAAGTTCAAATTTACACCAATCCCTCCCTGGATTTCACATCGACCTTTACACGTGACAAACACGGCCTGCTCATCGAAGGCACAGAATTCAATGCCGCCGAGGAGGTCGCCTTTAAGTGGACTTATACGCATGACCCGTCCCACCGTCACATCGAAGAACAGCGGTTTCAACCGGATGGGACTTTTTTCTCAAAAACCACCTATGAGTACGACAAAAATGGTAACCTCAGGGAAGAAAACCGTTTTCCGCCTCATACGCAGAACCATTTTAAATGGGTATACAAATACAACGACTCAGGGCTTCAGATTGAAGAGTCTCATTTTTTAATGCGTTCGGGCATTCGTCCCGGTCATGTAGAAAAATCGCTTAATTCACGGCGGGAGTTTGAATATGACAGAAAAGGCCGGATTAAAAAGGAAATCCGATACAATGGATCAGGGGAAATTGTGAGGATCATGGCCTACAAGTATACCTTTGATCAACGGGGCAACTGGGTCTCCCAAACAGCCATGGAATCTTTAAAATCACCGGGAAAATCCCCGCTTGTTCCCACTGAAATTACGCACCGTAAAATCACCTATCATCCATAATGGGGGATGCATTGACTTTTTCATTTCATAAAAAACAATTCATTTTAAGAATCTTGTTGATACTCATCCCTATTGTGGCTTTATCCGCATATCCTGTTTCCGCCCAACCCAGAGAAACAGTCCCCACACCGGCACAAACCAATCCCTCTTCCGGGTTATGGGAACATTACTTCCTGTTTTCAATTGTCCGGGCCTTGGCTTTTGATCAGGATACCTTATGGGTAGGTACATCAAACGGGCTGTTGCAATACAATCTCTCCACCGGAGCACAACAGGTTTACACCGTCAAAGAAGGCTTGCTTTCCAATATCATTCATGCCCTGGAAATCGCGCCAAATGGAGAAGTTTGGGTTGGCACAATCGGCGGTGGATTAAGCCTTCTTCGAGACGGGCAATGGCTAAACTACACCCCTTACGGCGCTGGATCAACCGTTTCTTACTGGAGCGACTGGCAGACATACTCAAAAGGAAAAGGCCTTGGAGATTTATGGGTATACGGGATTCACTTTGATCCAAAGGGAACCATGTGGGTCGCCACATGGAAAGGCGTCAGCGTCTTCGACGGGGACACCTTTCATACTTACACAACCAAAGACGGCCTGGTTGATAAGTGGGTCTACACCATCACTCAAGATAAAAAAGGAAACTTCTGGTTTGGAACAGAAGCTGGCGTCAGCCGCTTTAATGGAAAAACATGGGCCAGCTGGGATAATAAAGATGGTGTGGGGGCCGACATTGCCATGAGTACGCCGCCCGTGGCCCAAGGCTTGCCGTTCATGCCAAAACACCATGAAGGAGATCACAAACCGCTCTCATACAATCCGAATTACATCGTTTCATCAGCCATCGATTCAAAGGATCACCTTTGGGTGGGAACCCTTGGGGCCGGGCTTTCCCGGTTTGACGGGAAAAAATGGATCAGCTATTCCACCCAGGACGGACTTGCGGGAAACATGGTTCATGCCCTCAAATTTGATGCCTCCGGCATACTGTGGATCGGAACGGACGGTGGAGTGAGCCGTTTTGACGGAAAAACGTTTTCAAATCTCACAAAAAAAGATGGGATCGGCGCAGTATTTTCGATAGAAATTGACCGTCAAGGGCATAAATGGTTTGGCTCTTTTGGGGTCGTCAGTCAATACCGAGGAAAATAATGGAACGAACCGAAGCAGAGTATCTTTTAAAAAAGACCATTCAAGATAGTATTCGAGTCAAGGAAAGTGTTTTGGCTCACTTAACCCCGACTATTATTTCAGTGGCCCAGGCCATCTCCGATTCGATTGCGGCAGGTGGGAAACTTATTCTTTTTGGAAACGGCGGAAGCGCTGGAGATGCACAACACATCGCGGCAGAACTGCTCGGCCGATTTGAACTGGAAAGACAAGCCCTGCCCGCTATTGCGCTCACCACAAATACATCCACACTCACGGCCATTGGCAACGACTACGGTTACGACACTATTTTTTCTCGTCAAGTGGAAGGCTTGGCCAATACCGGAGATGTCGTCATTGGTATCAGCACCAGCGGGAATTCCCCGAATGTTGTCGAGGCCATTCGCGTTGCCAATAAAAAGGGAGCGGTCACCGTTGGTCTCACGGGAGAAAAAGGAGGACTGCTTTCCGACGAGTCTACGCATTGCCTAAAGGTTCCCTCTTCAAGCACCGCTCGCATCCAGGAATCACATATCATGATCGGGCACTTGCTTTGTCTGCTTGTTGAGAAGGAATTTTCTCCAAAATAGTTGGAATAATGCCTCAAAAAACCACCCCGGGCACACTTTATATTGTCAGTACCCCTATCGGGAACCTGGAAGATATCACCCTTCGGGCCATTCGTATTTTAAAAGAAGTAACCACCATTGCAGCAGAGGATACCCGGCAAACAGGTAAACTGCTGGCCCACTTTCAAATCAACACCCCCATGACCAGTTATCATGATTTTAATAAAGAAGGAAAGACTCCTGTTTTTATTCAAAGAATGCAGAAAGGAGACTCCTTTGCGCTGGTTTCAGATGCAGGGACTCCAAGTATTTCAGATCCTGGATATTACCTGATAAGAACCGCGCTCTCCAAAGATATTCCCGTCTGTCCAATCCCCGGACCAGTCGCCCTGATTGCAGCACTCTCCGTTTCGGGGCTGCCGACGGACCGATTCGTTTTTGAGGGATTTTTGGCGCGAAAAAAAGGAAAACGTGATAAACAGCTCGAAGCCCTGAAAGACGAGCCGAGAACCCTTATTTTTTATGAATCCCCTTACCGAATTATTTCACTACTCAATGCTATCCTCACGCTCCTGGGCGATCGTGAAATCGTGATCGCCAGAGAATTGACCAAACTCCATGAAGAAACCATTAAAGGCTCTGTTTCGCAAGTATTAAATGATTTAAAAACAAAGAAATTTCGGGGAGAAGCCAGTATCGTTGTGGAAGGATACCGGCCGAAAAAGCAGTCTCAAACATAAGTTGGATTGCCAAAAACAGTGGAGTTTTCTAAAAAAATTATGGAACGACTTGACGGACAATCACCCGATTTCGCCCTTTCTCTTTCGCTTGATAAACCGCCTGGTCTACGGTAGAGAACAAGGTAGAAAAATCACACCGAAAATCAAGGGGCAAGGCGGCGACCCCAAAACTCCCGGTTATTGGAATTTGACCAGGATTCAGGGTTTCAATCCTGGCCCGAATATGCTCTGCCTTTTCTATCGCCTTTGCTTCATCGCAATACGACATAATCACTAAAAATTCTTCACCACCAAATCGCACCGCAATATCCTCCTCTCTTAAAACTTGTTTTAAAAGGGCTCCGGTACTGGCCAAAACGAGGTCTCCTATTTCATGTCCGTGCTGGTCATTGATGGTCTTAAAATGATCCAAATCCATTAAAATCATACTCAAAGGGATTTTATGCCGATAGGATTCGTTAATTTTTTTCGGCGCCACTTCCATCAAATAATGACGGTTATTGATTTTCGTGAGCGGATCGGTCATCGCCATTTCCATCAATTGTTCTTGCTGAACCTGAACCTGATCCATTAACTTTTTATTGGCAACCAGATTTCTGACCCGTGCAATCAATTCCTCGTCCACGACAGGTTTTGAAACATAGTCATTCACCCCTGCTCGAAATAACTCGATACGCCGTGCCACATCATCAAGACCCGTCAGTGCCAATATGGGCAGGGATGCCCACTGACTGCCCTTGTTGCGCAATACACGTGTAAAGGCAATTCCACTCATTCCTTCTCTTAACATCACATCAGTGACAACCAATTCATATTGATTGGATTCCAGGGCTTTGAGCGCTTCTTCCGCCTGCGTGAAATGATGAACGCCAAGGCCCAGCCCTTCCAACACATGCATGGTTTTTTTTGCAACAACAAGACTGTCCTCTACATATAAAACCTGGCCCGAAACTTTTTTCCCTCTCCGGACTTTTTCTGTAAATGTTTTTAGATAATCGGTTAGTTTATTAAATGCATCTTTGTGAAATAATTCAGTGACCCCGGCTGCGCTGGCTTTTTCCAGTACATCCTTATCCTCACTCGAGGTCATCATAAATGCAGGAAGATGCGCATGTTCCTTACGAAGACGTAATTCCTGACAAAAAGATTCCCCTGTCATGTCGGGTAAAAACATCGCAAAAATGACAACATCAAAATGAGCTTGGTCGAGAAGGTGAATTCCCTCCTTCCCGGTTTTTGAAAAGACGACGTTGTAGCCTAAACCTCCCAAGTGCATCGTCATCAACTGTTGATGCAAGGTAGACGGTTCAATGATCAGGGCAGTTAGTTTATCTGGAACCATATCTGCCGTAAACCCAATTCACGGTTTATAAAAATATTGACCTTTTTCCTGCCCTAAGTATAACAGTTCTCTCGATCAAGGCTGTCGTCCCCACGGCTTGTCTGAATGTATGGAATTGAATAAAAAGAAACGCTAAATATTTAAAGGCCGGGGTCTTGGTCCCCGGTTTCTATTTGAGGGGATAATTCTTTGAGCGGGAGCATTGGTGATTCTTCTTCAGCCAACTCCTGAAATTCCTTCATAGTCGGCAATGCGGATAAATCAGACAAGCCTAAATATTTTAAAAAAGTACGTGTCGTCCCGTACAACATCGGGCGGCCCGGAACCTCTTTTCGGCCCACAATCTTGACGAGTTTTCGATCGAGCAAGGTTTTCAGAACCCCTGCCGCATCCACACCCCGAATCATTTCGATTTCAGCGCGTGTTACCGGTTGTTTATAGGCAATAATTGCAAGGGTTTCAAGGCCGGGTTTGGAAAGACGGGCGGCCGCACGGGTACGCTCCATTTCCTTAATCCAGGGGGCAAGATCACTTCGAGTGACAAACTGATATCCCCCAGCCACTTTGACCAAATGGAAGCCGCGGTTGGATAACATAAATTCCTGCTCCAATTGATCCAACAGGGCACTGATCCTTGCTTTATCCACTCCGTCAAAAACACCGTGTAAACGATCCAGGGTAATGGGTTCAGAAGAGACAAAGAGCAAAGCCTCAAGAATGGGTTTTATTTCATGATCTTCCAAAGTTTTCCGTTTTGATTAAACGAAGCGGACCAAAAAGATCCGGCTGTACCACCCGAACGAGTCCAAGCCGGGTGACTTCAAGTAAGGCGAGAAAAGTCACAATAATCGCATGACGTGTAACGGATGTCATAAAAAGCGCCTCAAACAACATGCTGTCAGCGGCCTCCATCTCCTCTAAAATAAATTGCATCTTTTCTTTAACCGTTAAGGTTTCTGTCGTCACTTGCATGACCACGGGATCAGGCCTGGTTTTTAAAAGATCATTTAATGCAGACATCAAATCATAGAGGTTCAGGTCCGCGATGGGCACTTCTTCAGGTAATAGTTCCGGAGTAGGGGTCTCGCCCCTGGGAAAAATATCTCGCCAAAGGGCTTCCCTCTCTTCCATCACCTCCGAAACATCCTTAAAACGTTGATACTCCAACAATCGTTCCACCAGATCTGTCCGTGGATCTTCATCTTCTTCATCCACGGTTTCCGGAACCGGCAGCAGCATTTTTGATTTTATGTGGATCAGAGTCGCCGCCATCACAAGAAATTCCCCAGCAATGGAGAGGTTCAGGGATTGCATCAAATCCAGCGTTTGAAGATACTGCTCCGTGATGAGTGAGATCGGAATATCATAGATATCAATCTCGTTCTTTTTAATAAGATGAAGAAGGAGTTCAAGCGGACCTTCAAATGTTTCCAACTTCACTTCGTAGGGAATTTCGACGTACATTCACCTTCCTGTACAGTGAGAAATATGCTTTTCTATATAACAGTATCAAAGGAGAAGAATCAAGGCAAAAAACAAGGTGTAGTGGATTCCACTGACTTGCAACTCAATATAGTGGGTTTTGTTAGAAATAAAACCAGGATAAAAATAATGAAAACTAGATTAAGCCGGCGAGCAGCCCCTTGGCGTATTCAAGATCAGACTCCCGAACGACCATCCTGACCCCGCCGGGAACCGGAGAAGCGCCTGGGCCAAAAATACCGATGTCTTCAGACTGAATAAGATAAGGAATTTCAGCCTGCCTTAATATTTCTCCAACCATTTCTGCTTCAAGCCGGGAAGAAAAAAGGTGCAGTGTGACAAAACTAAAGGGCTCTTCCTGATCTGCATCTTTTCGGGGCAAGCGAGGCTTCTTCCCTTTGTTTAAATCAGATTTTTGGTATCGGCGGCGCGCATTTTTAAAATCGATTACATTTTCGAACCCTTCTTCTGACTGAAGGAGACCAGGGTCATCTGTTTTTTCGGATTCGAGTTGGACCGAAGCATTGATGGGCGTCAACACCATCCGTCCATCTGAATGCACATTGCAAAGGTACTGCTCAACCTCATTCGGAAGGAGCTCTTTTGGAAAGACAATTTTATCCTGATCCACCGATAAAATAAACCGTTTTTCAGATGACATAAGCTTCCTTTACGACCAATCGGCTGAGTCTATCGTTCTCTTTTCTGTCTGTCAAGACGGTCTTCCTGGCCCACGCTTCGCCCCGACTTGATAAAAGTACCATTGCGAAATTCCTGAAGCGCCGTTTGAATCTCCGCCTGCGAATTCATCACCATCGGGCCATACCAGGCAACAGGTTCCTTTATCGGCTTTCCCGATATTAAAAGGAAACGGACCGCAGCATCACTTGTCCTGATTTTTACAGTATCCCCCTCACCAAAAAGAAGGACTTCTTCACAGGAACCCATATGTTCTTCTTCACCAAAAAATGCCTCTCCACTCACCACATAAGCAAAAACGGTATGACCAGACGGCACATCATATTCATAAGTGGTCTGGGCCAAAACTGAAAAATCGAGATACTGCGGGTCGGTGACAATATCCCTGACTGGCCCTTTGGCTTCAAGCACTTGTCCGCATATGACCTTGACCGTCACCCCCGCTTTCGGAGTCACCACCGGCACATCCTTGGCCAAAACTTCCTGGTAACGAGGCGGCATCATTTTAGAAGCGGCCGGCAGATTGGCCCAAAGCTGAAATCCCCACAAACCCGATTTGGATTCCTTCGGCATTTCTTCATGAATAATACCACTCCCGGCTGTCATCCACTGGATATCCCCTGCTTGGATCACTCCCCGATTACCCATACTGTCCTGGTGTTCAACTGCCCCCTGTAACATGTATGTGATGGTTTCAATGCCCCGGTGCGGATGCATCGGGAAACCCGCCATATAATCTTCAGGGTTTTCTGAATGAAAATCATCCATTAACAAAAAAGGGTCAAACAGGGGGACTTCAGGGTTTCCAAAAACACGTTTCAAACGGACCCCTGCGCCTTCAATCACCGGCTTGCTTTTCATGGTCTTTTTAATTTGACGAATTCTCTTCATCCTGATCCTGTGAAAAGACCTGCGGACAGCCACCACCCGTATCGGCGATTATCTCGGTCTTTTTTGATATCGAGAAAAGCGGGTTATCCGAATTCCCAGCGTCGTTTTATCTTAGCGAAGAGTGATGTATAAAAGCAATTTCAGGTCAACCTAACCTTGGTCAGTTTTATTGGAAAGCCGACTTGCATCTCCGCCAAGCTGGATAACCGCTTTCCTGACCTCGCGAGCGGTTGTTGTGGACGGCAATGGTGCGCCAAAAGCGACAGAAACCCTTAAAAAAAGTTTGAGGGGCCAACCCCAAAACCGACCTTTCCGGGCGCTAAAAACACTGCCCCTGAGTCCTTCCAGGTATACCGGAATAATCGGCACATCAAGGTCTTTCACCATCCATTCAAACCCTTTTTTAAAAGGCAGCATTTCGCCCGTTTCACTAATGGCTCCTTCGGCAAATATACAGACCACGTGGCCTTCCAAAAGCGCTTGTCTTCCCTGTTGCATGGATGCAATTGCTGCTTCCCGTCCATTCCCTCCCACGGGAATCGCACGCATTACTTTCAAAAGCCAGCCAACCCCTTTAATCTTAAAAAATTCCCGGTACACGACGAAACGGATAAACCGCTGGACACAGGCTCCGACCAGCAAGCCATCGATATAGGACACATGATTTCCAACCAGTAGGGCCGGTCCGCGAAACGGGACATGCTGCTGGCCTTTCATCCGTATTTTAAAAATCGTATGGGTCAACATCCAGAGGGAAAAACGAATGAGGTACTGCGGCACAATTTTCATGACGTATGGCGTCATTGCAAGTGTAAATAGCCCTAATATCATAATAATCTGGTCCGGTCCCAGAGACGCCACATCATGAAGAAGCCAAAGGAAGCCCGATGCGGAAAGAATTGCGACGGTCATCAGAAAATTGGAAGTTCCGATAAGTTTTCCGCGTTCCGCTGTGCCGCTCTTTTGTTGAAGCATGGCATACAGCGGAACACTAAAGATTCCCCCCGCTGTGCCCAGCAAAACCAGCACGAACGCGGTCTTGGCAAAAGAATTTCCTGATAAAGCCAGCATCACCGCAAAAAGCCCCATCCCGATGGAACCCAATGGGACAAGCCCCAGTTCAACCTTATCCCCTGAAAGACGACCGGCCAACAAACTGCCCAAACCCACGCCAATAGCAAGAAATGTCCCCAGTAAACTGATTGAAAATTCATCGAGCTGCATCACTTCGCTGCCAAAAAGCAAAAAATCCATCTGAAGGAATGATCCTAAAAAGGCAAAATAAGAGATCCCCATCACAGTCGACCACAGCATTTTATTCTGAGAAAGACGTTTCACTCCGTGCCTGACTTCCGCCCAGGGATTCAGTTCAAAACGAGGATGGTTTTTTGGCGTCCCGACTGAACTAATCCCTAAACTTGCAGTATATCCCACAAGAGCGACCCCGATTAACACCCAGCCGACGGTGCCGAGAGACGCTTCCCAAATTGAAAACATCAACCCTCCTGCGGAAGTCCCAAGAATAATGGCGAAAAACGTACTCATCTCCACCAGCCCATTCGCACGGGAGAGATCCTTATCCGTCAGCATTTCCGGCAAAATGCCGTATTTCGCCGTGCTAAAAAAAGTCGTCTGCAAGGCCATGAGAAACAATACGGCCAGCATCAGATTGATCTTGCCGATAACAAAAGTAAATAGAGCCAATATCATTGCCAAAAGCTCTAATGCTTTGGTCCAAATCAGGATGGTCCGTTTATTAAACCGGTCCGCCGCATATCCCGCATACCCGGAAAAAAAGAAAAACGGAACCATAAAAATCGCCCCGATCAGGGAGATATAGGCACCACTTGTGTCGGATTTGCTTTTAATCGCCAGCATTGAGATGACAATTTTAAAGACATTATCGTTAAATGCCCCCAAAAATTGCGTACACAGAAAAAATGAGAACCCTTTGTTTTTTAAAAGCTCAAGATATTGTTTCATTGTTCATACCGCATTCGACCAACCTATCTTGCAAAATCAAGGAAAATAAACACAAGAAGGTAGGGTATTTTATAGATATCGATCCACTAAATCTATTTCTATTTTAAAAAAAATTGGGTTCTTCTCCCGTGTTTTCTCATTTGACATTCCCCCGGAACAAACTATAATAACGCCTTTATTCTATCTCTATCATGGCAGGATTTATATTGAACCCGCATCAATCCACTCAAAAAAACATACTATTTCAGCTCTTGGAAGACGCGCTCCAACAATGCCGGAGTCAGGGCATCCTGACCGGCTCAAAAAAACCGAAAGTGACACTCGAAATTCCCAAGCACGACGGACAGGGCGATTTTGCGACAACACTTGCACTCGCACTCGCCAAAATTGAAAAAAAACCACCACGTGAAATCGCGTCTGCCCTGATTTCAATTTTAGAAAATCAGAATTCCTGGATCGAAAAAATTGAAATTGCGGGACCAGGGTATATTAATTTTTTTCTGACCCAGGATTTCTGGCGCCAAACGCTGCTGTCTATTCACGAACAAAAATCCGGCTTTGGGAAAACTTCTGTCCCGACCAAAGAAAAAATTCTCATTGAGTTTGTCAGCGCCAATCCGACAGGGCCGCTTCACGTCGCAAGCGGCCGCGCAGCCGCGCTGGGCGACGCACTCACCCGCCTGCTTGAAGCCGTGGGACACCAGGTCGATCAGGAATACTATCTGAATGATATCGGAGCACAAATGAAACTCCTGGGCCGCTCAACCTATCTGCGTTACCGGGAGCTTTTTGGAGAAAAAATCACCTTGCCCGAAGGAAGCTATCAGGGTGACTATATTATCGAAATTGCTGAAGCCCTGAAACAAAAAGACGGTGATCGATACCTCAGCGGAACAGAAACATCACATCTCGATTTTTTTACACAATACAGCCTGAAAACCATTATCACCTGGATAAAAACGGATTTGCACGACTTCGGCATCGATTTCAACACCTGGTTTTCTGAAAAAGACCTGCATAAAAATAACGAAGTGCCTGAGGTGCTGGAATTTTTAAAATCCAAAACTATGCTTTATGAAAAAGACGGCGCACAATGGGTCTCGACAACCCCGTTCGGAGATGATAAAGACCGGGTTGTCGTACGCAGCAACGGACATAAAACCTATTTCGCCTCAGATATCGCCTATCATCGTAATAAATTTAAAAGAGGCTATGACCGCCTGATCGATATTTGGGGCGCGGATCATCATGGCTATGTGAACCGTATTAAAGCCGCCACAGAAGCCATGGGCTACGAATCTGGTCGTTTAACTATTTTAATTCATCAGCTGGTAAACCTGCTTCGGGACGGAAAACCGGTGAAGATGTCCAAACGGGCAGGCACCTTTGTTACCCTTCGGGAAATCATCGAAGAAGTCGGTGTGGATGCCACGCGCTTCTTTTTTTTAATGCGGCGTTCGGACACAGCACTGGATTTTGATCTGGAACTGGCGAAAAAAGCGACCAATGAAAACCCCGTGTTTTATGTGCAATACGCCCACGCGCGCCTTTGCAGCATATTACGTGTGGCCAAATCCCAGGGCTTCGATACAGCCGCCCTCATTAAAAATACAGATTTAAACACCCTGAAACCCTTGACCTTACCGGAAGAAATGGCCGTTATCCGGGAATTATCACGTTATCCCGAATTAATACATTCGGCGGCGGACGCGCTGGAGCCGCATCGTTTGACCTTTTATTTGCAAAATCTGTCTGGCCTGCTGCATCGTTATTATTTTAGCTGCCGGGTGATCACCGAAGATGAACTCCTGACCCATGCCCGGCTGGTCCTGATCACCGCCATCCGTATTGTGCTTCAAAACGGACTCCAAATTTTAGGCATCAGTGCCCCGGAAGAAATGTAAGCGAAGATACCTCCCATTTTCAAGTGTTATCAGAGGACAAAAACCAGCTTGCCCGTCGAGGACGCTTGCGGACTGTGCATGGCACGGTTGAAACACCGGCCTTTATGAGCGTGGGAACCGCCGGCACGGTCAAAGGCATGACTCCGGCCGACCTCGAAGACCTGGGCGCCCAGATCATCCTGTGCAATGCCTACCATCTTTACCTAAGGCCCGGACACGATTTTATAAAAAAACGGGGCGGGCTCCACCCCTTTATGGCCTGGAACAAACCGATACTCACCGACAGCGGCGGGTATCAGGTCTTCAGTCTGAATGCCCTGTCCAAAATTACAGAAGAGGGCGTCGAGTTTCAATCTCACATCGACGGATCGCGACACTTTGTCAGCCCGGAAAAAGCGATCGAGATCGAAGCTGCGCTGGGGGCCGACATCATTATGGCTTTTGATGAATGTCTGGAGTATCCCGCAACTCGCGAGAGAGCCGAAGCCTCATTGAACCGGACCCTCCGATGGGCCGACCGTTCAATGTCTGCCCATCATCGTGAAGACCAGTTTTTATATGGTATCATTCAAGGAGGATGTTATCCCGACCTCAGGAAACAGGGACTTGAAGGGCTGCTTCATTTGGATTTTGATGGCTTGGCCGTCGGCGGACTTTCTGTCGGGGAGCCTCAGGAAGAAATGCTCAAGGTGCTCGAACACATTGTACCCTTAATCCCAAAGGACAAACCCCGTTATCTGATGGGCGTTGGCACGCCTTCTGACTTGGTCGAGGCCGTCTCTCGCGGCATCGACCTGTTCGACTGCGTTCTTCCCACCCGGCATGCCCGAACAGGCATTCTTTTCACATCCCGCGGGGATCTCCATATTAAAAACGCACGTTTTAAAGACGATGATCTGCCGCTTGATCCCGACTGCCGCTGTTATACCTGCACTCACTTTTCACGAGCCTACCTGCGTCACCTGTTTTTGTCCAAAGAGTTGTTGGCCATGCGCTTGAATACCTTGCACAATTTATATTATTATCTGTCGCTAATGTCTGGGCTTCGGAAAGCCATTGAGCAACATTCACTCGATCAATTCCGTCACCGTTTTCAACACAACCGGGCGATAGGCATCTGATTTTAAACAAGGCGTATTCAAAATAGGCTGAGAGCTAAGGAGGTTGTTTTGTTTGGATTTTTAGTTTCAAATTCATGGGCACAGTCAGGAGGCGGAGCCGCATCGGCCCCTGCTTTAAACCCCATTGTTTCATTCATGCCGTTCATTTTGATTTTTATTGTGTTTTACTTCCTCCTCATTAAACCCCAGCAAAAAAAAGCAAAAGAACGGCAGGCCATGGTCGAAGCGCTGAAAAAAGGGGATAAAGTGATCACTAGTGGCGGACTTATAGGCACGATCACCAATTTGGGCCCCAAGATTATTACGATTCAAATTGCTGAAGGGGTTCGTGTAAAGGTCATTCGGGCCAATATTGAAGAATTAAAAGAAGACGGTACAGACAAGTAGGAGCAACACACCATGAAAAAGGGCATTAAAGGCAGACTCATCACAATCGCTGTGTTTCTCTTCATCGCGATTATGTTTCTATTGCCGTCAACTCCCATTTATTCCATTCTGCCGGATTGGTGGGGCAAGGTCTTTCCCGATAAAGGGGTCTCACTCGGCCTTGATTTAAGGGGCGGCATGCACCTGGTGCTTGAAGTCGAAGTTGAAAAAGCGGTCGACAACAGTATTGAGCGCAGCGCGACGTCTTTGGAGACCGCTTTAAAAGAAAAAGAACTGGATAATTTTACAGTCACCCGCGAAGGCCGTCTCATCCACCTTACCTTTCCGGCGGACCAGACAGAAACCGTCCGGACGATCCTGGACGAAGACTTTGTCAACCTCGTCACCCAGGAAGAAGGGGGTGGCAAAAAAGTGCTCACGCTGCGGGAATCTGAAAAAAACCGCATTCTGACCACCTCCACCTTACAGGCGCTGGAAACCATTCGAAACCGCGTCGACGAATTTGGGGTAGCAGAACCCCTGATTCAAAAACAGGGAGAAAATCAGATTCTGATCCAGCTGCCTGGCATTGATGACCCTGACCGGGCCATGGAACTCATTGGAAAGACTGCCATACTGGAATTTAAGCTCTTAGACGAAACGCATGCTATCCTCAACGAATTTCCCGGCCGGATCGAGCCCGGCATGGAAACCGAATTAATCAACAACTTCAAAGACCGCATCGGTGAAGGCAATGAAATTCTCTTTCAGAGGACCAATAATGAAGAAACCGGTGAAAACTACAAAATTCCCTTTCTCGTAAAAAAAGGGACCGTCATGGCGGGAGACCTTTTGACCGATGCCCGCGTGTCTATCGGAGAATTTAACGACCCTTATGTTTCCATCACTTTTAATGGAGAAGGGGCGCGACTCTTTGAAAAGGTCACCGGCGAAAACGTAAACCGACGACTTGCGATTGTGCTGGATGACAATGTTTACTCCGCGCCCAATATCAATGAAAAAATTTCTGGCGGGCGAGCCCAAATCAGTGGCAGTTTCACACACCAGGAAGCCAGTGACCTGGCGATTATCCTTCGTGCAGGGTCTCTGCCCGCACCGGTTAAAGTCCTGCAAAATGTCACGGTCGGCCCTTCTCTTGGTAGTGATTCCATACGGAAAGGCTGGATGGCCGGCTTCATTAGCGCCAGCATGGTCGTAGGATTTATGATTATGTATTACCGTCTTTCCGGCCTGCTCGCGGTCATGGCGATGACCATTAATGTTATCCTGCTTGTGGGGGCACTGGCCACATTAAACGCCACGCTTACGCTTCCTGGTATCGCCGGCATTATCCTGTCCATAGGGATGGCCGTCGATGCCAATGTTTTGATTCTGGAGCGCATCCGTGAGGAGCTTCGTGCGGGTCGGCCGGTCCGTTTGGCCATTGATGCCGGTTATGAAAAGGCGTTCACCTCTATTTTTGACTCCAATGTCACCACTTTGATCACAGCGATTGCGCTTTTTATGTTTGGAACAGGGCCGGTTCGGGGATTTGCCGTCACCCTTGGCTTGGGAATCACCATTAACCTGTTTACCGCCCTTGTCGCCACGAAAGTGGTTTATGATTATTTAAATGGCAGAAAACGCCTGGAAACATTGAGTGTCTGAACACCTTCTGTGAAAAAGGAACATCATGTTAACGTTTATTAAAAAGACAGACATCAACTTTATCGGAAAACGGAAACAGTTTTTTATGCTTTCCACCGTTTTAGTGGCACTTGGGATAACCGCCCTGATTCTGATTTCAAGCGGCTCAGGAAACCTGGGGATAGACTTTGCGGGCGGGGCCGCGATTCAACTCAAGTTTGATCAGCCCATTCAAATCAATGCCGCCAGAAAAGCACTTGAAGCTGGTGGACTAAAAAATGCGGCACTTCAGGAAATTTCTACAGAAAACAAACTGATTATTCGACTCAAAAAACAGGAAATCGACAAAACAAATCTGCGTTCAAAAGTCAGCGATATTTTTAGCACCTCTTTTTCAGGGAACACGTTTGTCGTGGAAAGTAGTACGGAAATCGGGCCAACAATCGGGGAAAAGCTCCAACGGGATGCATTAAATGCAATTCTATTTTCTCTCATTCTTATTATTACTTACATCGCATTTCGGTTTGAATTCCGTTTTGGTATTGCCGCCGCCATCGCGACTTTTCATGATGTTCTCGTTGTGCTGGGTATTTTTTACGTACTGAATGTTGAAATTACCCTGCTGGTGGTGACCGCCTTGCTGACCATTGCGGGTTACTCATTAAACGATACCGTCGTCGTGTTTGACCGCATTCGTGAAAACCTGAAAAAACGAAAGAAAGAAACCTTTGATGAAGTCATTAACCGTTCCATAAATGACAACCTTTCCAGAACCTTAATTACCAGTTTAACCACCTTCCTGGCGGTCATCGCGCTCTTTCTTTTTGGTGGAGAAGTCATCCATGATTTTGCGCTGGCTGTCATTATCGGGATCGTCGTCGGGACCTACTCTTCATGGTTTATTGCAAGCTCGCTTCTGGTTTCCTGGCAAAAAAGAACAGAATCCCAAGGCAAACGTGTACTAAAACGCGCGTCCTGATTTTATACCCATTTTCAAATGGTATTTGAGAATCGCAGAGCAGAGCCCGGATAAAAGGGCTTTTTAGGCGCTTTTGATTTTAGGAACACCTGACTTATTAAATAAAGGGCCGTGCTTTTGGTATTTTCAGCGCTTAAGCCGCAATAACCATCTTGTTCCGCCCGGAGGTTTTGGCGCGGTATAAAGCGTCATCCGGTTTTTTTAAAACCGCCTCGACACTGTCCATATCCTCCTCTACCGTAGCCACCCCGAAACTCGCAGTAATACTGACCGGACCTTCTTTTGATGTAAAGGTCAATCCCGCAATCAGATTTCTAAACTTTTCCGCCAATGCCGATGCACCCTTTAAATCGGTTTCGGGCAGGATACAACAAAACTCCTCCCCTCCATATCGGGCCAGACGGTTCAGTTTTCTCATATTATTCTGCATCGACAAGGAAACTGATTTTAAGACTTCATCACCAAAAAGATGACCATGCTGATCATTAATGTTTTTAAAATGATCAATATCAATCATGACAACACTAAAAGGCCGATGATAACGCTTAAATCGATAGAGCTCTTCCTTGATAAAAAAGGTTAAAGATCTGCGATTATATGCGCCGGTTAAGGGGTCAAGCTGGGTGAGTTGAATCAGTTTTTCCTGTTGGGAAGCCGCTTCCGTCATATCTCGAACCGAGACATAGAGAGAGACGATTTCATTTTTTTCATCTCTCAGGGGGCCGATAGTACAACTTTGCTGCATCTGTTTAAACTCGGATTTGAACAAACCGGTGGGTTTCATCGGAAATAAGTAGGCATAGGGATCAAAAGGGAAAAATGCTAAATTCCCAAAAGTGAGCACGGATTGACAATTTCTAAGGAATCGGTTGTTTTTGAGGTTGGGATAGAAATCAAACAGAGATCGTCCAATGATTTCGTTCGGTCCGAAACAGCTGTGTGAGGTCATCCAACCATTCCAGTACCTCACTTTATATTCACGGTCAAAGGTCAAAATCCCCGTGTCAATGGTATCCAATACCTTGGACATATCCATTAAAATTGCTCCATAAACGTATGAAGGGCCTTTTTAAACCAGTGCAGGGACTCTTCATTTGTAATCAGAAAAAAATACCCATTGATATCGTGCGCCATAAATTTGAATTCCGTTTTTACGGAAATCACCACACTTTCCTGTCCAATTAAATTCAAAGGGGTTTGCCAGGAAGGAGAGGAGGCCATCTCCAATCGCGGGGGCGTAAATGAAACGTTTTCATCTAACACATCAACAAGTTTTCCAACACAAGCCCCTGTTAAAATATTTCCAATCTCAATGAGCGCCCCCTTTTCAAGGCGCGTCTCCTCCACAGGGTCCAGATGCTCTTGATAATCCCCCAGCAAAGCGGTTAATTTTTTTTCTGATCCTTCCGGAAAAATCATAAACACATACCCGTTTAATTTACCGGAAAAGCTTTGTTCGATACTGTTATAGGGCGGAGTGATCTCTATTTTATTGGCCAAATCACGTTGAAAATCCTTTCCGGACACCAATGTCACACTGGGTACACTCAATCGGATCAACACATCAATAATTTCAGCCAATTCGGCCACAGCATTGCCAAAAGAAATATTCATGACTTCTTGCAGAATGCTTTTTTCTTCTTCGGAAAAAAGGACGTTTGCGTCTTTTAATATTGTCATGACACCCTCATTTCCTGCATTTTTGCCACTGCCTTGTTGACCGCCGCCTGAATCGTATTCCTGGAAGGAGGTTTGTACACCATCAAAAAAGCACCCAGGGACATGACCCGATCGACGACCTGTTTTTGAACATCAGCAGAAACAATAATCACCAGCGCCTTGTTATCGACTTTCAACATCTCTTCAAGGGCCTCAAATCCGTCCATCACCGGCATTGTCAGGTCAAGGAAGGTCAAATCCGGTTTAAAGCGCTTAAAACACTCAAGTCCCTCAGCCCCGTTTTTCGCCTCCATGAATTCCACATCAAGCTCCGGAGGCAAACACACCTTAAGAATCCGAATGGCAACTGGCGAATCATCAACAATTAATATTTTCTTCAGCACGTCCCCCCCAAAAAAAAGACGAATGATTGATCACATCCTTCAATTCATAAAACAGGTCAAACTTTCGATTAAACACAACCTAACTCTTTTATCGGTTGTTTTCCTGCCATCCTTTAGACTTATTCCTTATTGAACCCCATATTAATACGAAGACACCACACATTTTGACCTGAGATTTGTCGGACTTTCACTTGACATGTCTGGGCGTTCCTGATAGTTCGTATCCTGTTTTTTTACAACACCAACCTTGTCATGGCTTAAAAATGAAGCAATACCTTGAACTGGTTCGGTTTATACTGAACAATGGCGAAAAAAAAGAGGACCGAACCGGGACTGGCACCCTGTCGATCTTCGGCGCACAAACACGTTATGACCTGCGCGAAGGCTTCCCCTTACTCACCACAAAAAAAGTGTTGTTTCCTGCAGTTGTCCATGAATTACTCTGGTTTTTAAAAGGAGCCACCAATATTAATGACGGTCTGAAGGAGCAGACCCCAATCTGGAACGCCTGGGCAGACGAAGATGGGGAACTGGGTCCGATCTATGGTTATCAATGGCGAAGATGGGAAAAATTTGTTTGGGACGAAAAAACAAAAAGCTACCAAAAAACCTGGATCGACCAAATCCAGAACGCCATTGACCTGATTAAAACCAATCCAGACTCCCGGCGCATTATCGTGAGCGCCTGGAATGTCTCGGATATTGACCGCATGGCGCTGCCTCCCTGCCACACCTTTTTTCAATTTTATGTCAGCAATGGACGTTTAGACTGCCAGCTTTATCAGCGCTCCGCCGATATCGCACTGGGCGTGCCCTTCAACATTGCAAGTTATGCACTCCTGTTAACCTTAATCGCCCAGGAATGCGGACTAACCCCCGGCTTTTTCATCCACACCCTGGGTGACGCACACATTTACGAAAACCACATTGAAGGCCTTTTGGAACAATTAAAACGTCAGCCGAAACCCTTGCCTACCCTTAAAGTTGAAAAAAAAGAGGTCCTCGATATTCGTTTTGAAGACATTACGTTGTGTCATTACCAACATCACCCCTTCATCAAATTTCCAATCGCTGTTTAATACTCGATGGCACATTTTAGCTTGATTGCCGCAATGGACTCAGAGCATGGCATCGGAAAATCCGGCCGGCTTCCATGGTCTCTTCCGGGGGATCTAAAACATTTCAAGAGTATCACCACCCAAAGAGCGCACCCTCAAAAACAAAATATGGTCCTGATGGGCCGAAAAACATGGGATTCGATTCCTGAAAAATTTCGCCCCTTGCCCGAACGGATCAATGCGGTGTTGTCCCGAAAACCGGATTTGAAGCCTCCTCCTGGGGTTCTTGCGTTCACCTCTTTTAAAAAAGCCTTGAACCATTTTAAAATACACACCCTCGATGAAACGGCCCCTCATCTTTTTGTGATCGGCGGACAGCAAATTTTTGAAACCGCTATACAATACCCCGAATGCCAAAAACTGTACATCACTCATCTCCTGCAATCGTTGCAATGTGACACCTTTTTCCCTCCTTTTGAAGACACATTTAAATGCACACACAAGTCCGCCCGTTTGAATGAAAACGGGATCACCTACTATTTCGCCGAATATCTTCGGCGGGAAAACCCTGCGGCCTGAGATCATACACAGAAACAGCATTTCACTGTTTCTTGTTGACGGTAAGGCCAATGTCGCCTATGCTAATTTAAATTTACTTTCTGGTATCTATGTTGATGTCCGAACGAGAGACCCACCTAAGAAGCTTTTTAAAAGGCATGAGCTGGAGGATTTTGGCTTCCGCCACAACCATCGGTATCGCGTACTTTGTCACTGGAGATACCACCATCGCGATCGGCATCGGGGGGATTGAGGCCGTCTTGAAAATATTTTTTTATTATTTACACGAGCGGGCATGGCAGCTCATCCCACGTGGTACGATACGCCATATTGAAGAGGAAATCCTGATTAAACGAAAAAAGGATCCGGCAATCGATAAAGCCGATCAATAACCCGCTCTTCCGGAAACACCTCCAAAAAATCAAGTACCGAAATACGTATCCCAAAGCGAACCCATAAAAAAGCGGCCAAAATCAGACAAGGCCTTGGCTTTTACCTTCAGGGACGCGGCATGGGTCACATGAATCGTGGACAGCACTTTCTTAAAATCGGATATGCTCAGGCTCAGCACACCGGCGCCGATCACCGGCGCCGTCTTGTCCGTCCCCTGATGAAGCTGCGTCAATAAAGTCGTGGTGTCTTTCCACAAATCAAAACCGGGGTCATCCTTCACTTCCTTTCTCCCGGCCAAGTAATAATCTTCACCGTCATGTTCAAAGGCCAATTCATAAATCATCAACATTAATTCCGGGTCATCCGTTGGGTGAAAGAGGTTAAATACACCTGATTTGGCCGGGATATTGATTCCAAAAGGTGAAAAATCTATGCGGCCCGTTAACCGCCCGGGATGATTCGGATCTTTTAAAAAGACATCCAGATCCTCAATACGGACCGCGGCATGCATTGCCAGTTTTAAACCGGTCTCTTTTCCTTTTTTTTCTCCATTTAAAGGATCTGTTTTATCCAAAGAAAAAAATCCAGCCATCGTTTCCCGAAAGGTAATCCCGACCTTTGGACTCTTCATCCGGGTCGATTCCGGGGACAAAGGCGTGCCATCCCTCAACCTGTTCTTTAAATACGCCGATGCATCGGCATAACCCATATCAATCAGTGTCGCATTGTCTACCTGTCCCAAATACAAGTCAGGGTCGAGCGGCAGCGGATATTCCGGTTTAATGAGGTGGAGTCGAATCGGTTTCTGATGTCCAAAGACCTGCTCACCCTGCTCAATGCGATCGTTGATGTCCTGAATTTGACGAAACTCTTCATGCAAGGCACCGTTGGCGCTGACTTCGAGCATATTGACATATAAGCCCAGAACTCCGCCTTTGTAAACATCCGTATTGCCAAGCACCCAAACCACCCACAATTCCTCTGCACCACGACGCACCGACTCCATGAGATTGGCATCCCGCATAAAGGCGGAATCATGATACAAATCCTCCCCGATTTTCACAGGCGGCAACACCGCAGGAAGCGACATGCCCGCGACCAGGTAATCCGTACTGATCTGTTTATGCGGAATCACTTCATTGATTTTTTGCGTGTAATTACAGACATTAAAAGTGCCTTCAATCCCTTGGGCAGCACGCACACGATCAACATCAATCCCCAAATGTGGGAAGACTTTATCCACAATGTTGTCCGCATCTCCCATCGCTTGAATGTCCGTGACCTTGAGATATTTATCCAAGGGCATCAGGGAGACAAAATCCTTGGGATCGAGTGTCCGCCAACGGTCGCACATTTCTTCCGGGCTTTGGCCGGAAAAAAGCATGGCATGATTCAAGGCCCCGCCGGACGTACCGTCCACATGAGAAAACGTCAAGCCTGCTTCTAACAGCGCACGAATCGCCCCTGCCTGATAGGACAAGCGCATGCCGCCGCCCGCTAAAATTAAAGCGCGCTTCGGGCCTTTTACCGAAGCCGGTGTTGCTCCGAAAGGAATGTGCTTTATGGTCACTGAGATCCTCCTCAAATATTCATTTTGCCCTTTAACTTATGTGTCAATGGGCTTGGGTGGCGCCAGCCATTCCTGACTCTGGTCCAAATCGACCACGCTTTCAAGGCCCTCAGGAATATCACGCGGCACTTCCGGGTAATCCAGAAACCAGTTTTCGAAATGGTCATCCAAAATACCGTTGGTATCCGGGAAAAACCCGCTAAAGATTGGATGCTCACTGATATCGAGATCCTTCAAAGGTTTTATCCGTGGATGATCGCCAATCGTCAGTTTGGCGGATCCTTTTTTAAAGAGGCAAAACCCGGCTTTTCCCTTAAAATAGACATAGGATTTCATCAACATTCCTCGAAAGGCACAGTAATTCGCCCCGCCCATGTTCACCGGAAAGGTCTCTTTCTTTGCCCGCTGGACTTCGATCTTCATCACAAACTGGCCGTCCAAATCATACTGACTGCTCACTGATTTTTCATGAATCAGAAAATCCAGATTGGCCTGATGTTTTGGCATCCCCCAAATCCCCTTCCCGCCTTTGACGGAAACAATGGAACTCACAGGCAGATCAAAGACATATTGCCCGGTTCCAAAGGGCTTCATAAAAATCAAGGGGAGCAGACGAGGCGCGGGTTTCGGCCCATGCGTACACCCAATCCCAATACTAAATTCCACATATTTCCCGATCGTGGTGACGCGGTAGTTTATGACCGTAATCAGTAACACCGCCTTATTCCAGATTCGAAATGGATGGACTTCCCGGCCCGGCATCAGTTTTCGCGCTTTTTCATAATCGATGGTATAGGCCGCCATCAGAGCCGGCGATTCTTTCGATGCGACAGGCAGCTCGAAAGGAATACCATCCACCAGGCCGTAACGTCCTTCCTGTCTTTTTATTCGTTTGGGTATCGACATCGTTGGTCCTTTCTAAACGGTAGCGTTTCTAATGAGGACGATCCAATTCCTGAACCATCAGGGGGAAGGTATCATGCACTGCATTCTTCCCTAAAAAAGGGTCCAGATGACCATAATTCGGAATCAAATGCAGCGAGTGATAATCTTTTCGTATCCCGTCAAAATACTGAAAACTCTTCACTTGGCTTTTGGGTAAAAAACAGCGGTTGTCTTCTCCGGCAAAAAAAGCAAAACGCGCATCCGTTTTGGGCGGCGCTGCCGCAAAATCGGCGGGCAGTTCTGCTTTCCCTTCAACCGCAATCAGGTTCCCTTTACTGGCGCAACGGGTGATTTGCCGAAAAAAAGGAATCGACACTTCAGCAAATTCCGCTTTTAACCATTCGTGGGTTTCATCATTGAGATTTTCATGAGACCACAGGGCGGGAAAGCCGGAACCATAGGTGAAACTCACCTGTTTGCAAACCGGATTGTCACATTCATGGTGTGTCAGCTCGACTACCGCCGCGATTAATTTGGCGATCGGAATCTTTGCAGACAGCCCCCATTGCGGGTTTAAGTAGGGGGTGAATTTTTCTGTGGGTGGAATAAAAACCTTGAGCTTGAACATCGACCAAAGCGGCAAAACAGGATGTAACGACACGGCATTACTCACGATGGTCTTGACCTGTGGAACCAAACCGGCCACAGCGGACATCGTAAAACTGGTTGAGCCCTGGCAATGAATCACGGCCTTTATTTCTTCAGAACCGGTTTCTTTCACCACAGTCTTGACCGCTTCCGGATGATCGTATAAAGCCGCCTGGTCCAGTGTCCACTCGGTCGGAGGCAAATCAATGCTCGCACGCCAATTTTCCATCCACACGTCATACCCGTTTTCAATTAAATACGCCACAAAAGTGGTTTCCGTCGGCGGCATAAACAGGTTTGCACGAACTCCGGCACCATGCACCAATAACACCGGACCTTTCGTCGGCTCCTTTTCACCCTCAACATGTATGACATTACACATCATGCCATCACCCGCCTGAAAAGGCACCACACGTTGTTTTAATACACCCACTTAAACCTCCTATATTGTTCTTTTAGACCACCCTTTAAGATCCCAACCCCAAGCGTTCCAGTCTCAATACATTACCGGCCTTTTTTATGACCGGAGCGATGAATGCATCATAAAGTCCTCTCGCAAAAAATCGGCCAAACCGGGCCTGCGCTTCAAGCCGCTGTTTGAGACTATCGCTGTGTAAAACCTTCACAGTGGTTAATTGTGTAATGAAGTCCTTTGGTAAAATACGTAAAATCCCCCTGCCAACGATGGGCTCCGACTGGCTTTCGCCCTGATGCACGGTAATAAACAAAGTGGTTGTGTCCTCCCACATATCAAAACCGGGATCATCCTTGATTTCTTTAAAACCATCAAAATAATAATCACTGCCGTCTTCTGCATGGAGTTTCATGCGATACCGCATTTGATACGCATCGGGATGGTCCGGGTCTTTGACGAAAAGATTAAAAAACCCTTCCGTCACCGACAACGGAGACTCAGAAAGCGCAGGAGCACGCATACTGCCGACAATCCGGCCTTCGTGTTTCTCATCTTCGATCATTAAATCCAGATCTTCCAGAATGACCGTCAGCGTAAATTCAAAAGGTGAGTTCGATTTTTTCCCCGCTTGAGCGGCTTTTTGGTAGTCCTCTTTTTCCTCTGTTGAGAAAAATCCCCGCATGGTTTCTGTAAACTGAAGTCCCACCGGCCGGCTTTGAGGTTGCGCATTGGACTGTGACGGCAGATTATAATCGATCGTCCACCCCTTGTCTTTTGCCAATAATGCACAGGTCCGTTCCGCGATAGCGGAGATGGTTAAAAAAGGATTAATTCCCACCGACCTGGGGAGCACCGCGCCATCGCAGACATACAGGCCTTCGTAAACGGCGTCCCCGCTTTGTGAAGAAAACACCTGCCCCTTGTGATTGGTTACGCCGGATTCGGCCGCTTCTCCCATACAACAGCCGCCTAGCGGATGCACGGTCGTCAGACTATTGTTCGTAATATCACTCCAAAGCGGATTTTTCACATAGGTCCCGCCGCAGGCCGCCGTAGCCTCTTCCAAACGTTGATTGGCCACTTCAAAAATGGCTTGTTTGCCGACACCCGCCCAATCAATCCGGAGCCGGTCATCCTTCAAAGACATCTTCCCATTCGCATCATCATGGGCCATAATTAAATAGGTCTGGGTATGATGAACGGCCCCGCGATAGGCGCCAAAAGTCATGCTTTCCAATTCACGCACCTTTTCTTTCACAGAATCCACAAATCCTTCATCTGTATCCTCCCCGACAAACTTCGAAGCCGCCGCAAAAGCCGCAGGCAAGACACTGGATAAGGCCCCTGGAAGCGTCCCTTCCTCGATAACCAGGCCATCCTCCAGATTATCTTGATGCCGCATATCAATAATTCCAGTGATACACGGCCCGACCGGATCCATTTTTTTGGGGTCTTTGTCCCCAAACCCGATCGCATTGATTTCTATATCGTTGTTGTAACCAAACCCCAGTACGTCCGCATTGCCGCTGAAACGCGCTCCCACTTGATCCGAAAGCGAAAGCCCTTCAGCCTTGGAGCGCAGCAAAATTTCAGTGGACCCTAAAGCCCCCGCGCCCAGGATGACGTTGTCGGCAGTGACAAACATCGTGGGCGCATCAAACTTTTCACGGCCTGAATTCAAGAGTTGATAATGCACCACCCACTTGCCGTTTTCCCGCTCCAGTCGGCGGACGGCGATCTTCGTATAGATTTCTGCGCCATGGTTTTTCGCATCCGGCAAATAATTCATCAGGGTTGTATTCTTTGCCCCGACATTGCATCCCGAAACACAATCTCCGCAAAAATTACACGCATCCTGATGCACTCCGACATGATTAACCCCGGATTCAAAGGTGACATCAATCGGAAGCCGGTAGGTCTTTTGATTCATGCAGGCTGCGGATTTTTCAATGGCTTCCAATTTGGGCAGGCGAGGGGCATTTTCAGGGTAAGGATTGGGTTTCAGCATGGCTTCCGCGTGTTGATAACCTTCTTCCACCAAAGTATTCAAATCATCCCGAAAGGCCTTAGGCCATCGCGGATCATCAAACACGCGGTCTTCGGCCCGAACGGCCACATTGGCATTGATTAGAGAAGTTCCTCCAAGACCGGAGCCGATAACCACGTTGATGTCATCATTAACGCGAAAATCGAATAAATCAGTCTCGGAACCCAAATGTCCTTTTGGAGTATCAATTTGAAACTCCTCCAAAGCCTCCGAGCTGGTATCGGGATATTCCCCCGGCAACATTTCTTTTCCACGCTCAAGCACACAAACGGCCTGCCCGGCACGGGCCATCCGTGATGCCGCAATCCCGCCTCCGTAACCGGACCCCACGACGACTACGGGATAATGATCTTTCAAGTTTTTAATATCTGAAGCGAGACGATTCATCAAAGCACCTCCATAACATATTCTTTTCTAACATTTTGATTTTGTCAGAATTATAATTCAAAAAGATTGGCCTGATCTTCCCAGTCAACTAGCCCGCTGGAATATACAATCTGTGCATCAAACGCATCAGGGAAAATACCGGAAGAAGTGTATCAGAACGAATGTATTTTCTCTATACAGAAATACAAAACCATTGTCAAGAATATCCGGTTCATGGGTAATCGCCATCCTGTTATAAATTTTTTCAGCATTGTTTGGCCGGTTTATTGTAAAATAGCGTCCTGATTCTAACGGTAAAAACCAGGGAAACCGATGAAAGCCACGACACCGCTCATGAAACAATTCCTTGAGATCAAGGGAAGTCACCCGGATACCATTCTTTTTTTCCGCGTCGGCGACTTTTACGAAATGTTTTATGAAGATGCAGTCAAGGCTTCAAAAATCTTGCAAATCACACTGACTTCCCGCGATAAAAACAGTGCAAACCCGATTCCGCTGTGCGGCGTTCCCTACCATGCGGCATCCGCTTACATTGCCCGTTTAATCCGGAGCGGAGAGTCCATTGCGGTTTGCGAACAGGTCGAAGCGGCAAGCGCGGCCAAGGGCATTGTTCGCCGGGAAGTGGTTCGGGTTATCACCCCCGGCACGGTCATTGAACCGGAATTACTATCTGAAAAAGAAAATAACTTCCTCGCGGCATTAAACTGGAAGCCCCGTAAAAACCCCCAAAATGCAAGAGACATCGGCTTGGCTTGTATCGACCTTTCCACCGGGGATTTCCAAATGCTGGCTGAGGACATGTCCTGGCCTGACATTGAAGCCGAACTCATGAAAATTGCTCCCAAGGAAATCCTCCTGTCTTCACACTGGCAAAAACAAGAAGGCGATATCTCCCCGTTTTTAAAACAGTGGTCCCTTCGCTTCGTGCCTGCCGCCCAGTTTCAAACAAAAGACGCAGAAACCGTGCTGACCACGCATTTTAAAGTTCACTCCACAGCCGCATTTGGCGGAGGGGCTTTGTCCCTGGCGGCCGCGGGTGCATTACTCCGTCACCTTGAAACCACACAAAAAAAATCCCTGGGCAACATTGCCGCGCTCCGGCCCATTTTATCAAGCGGCACCCTGCGGATACATCCGCTCGCGTTAAAACATCTCGACCTCGTCCCGATGTACAAAAATCAACAGGGAGGCACCTTGTTTGATTTACTGGATCAGTGCGTGACGGCGATGGGGAGCCGGTCCTTAAAAACAACAATTCTTCGGCCGATGATGGACATTCAAACCATAAAAAAACGTCAAAACGGGGTGACTTTTTTTTATGATCACCTTTCCTTGAGAAAAAACCTTCGGGATCGTTTAAAACAAATGTCCGACCTAGAGCGGCTGATCGCTCGAATCAGCCTCAATGCATCCCAGCCGCGCGATTTAATCGCCCTGAAAAACTCGGTCTCCCTGCTGCCGGAGATCCAAAAAACCCTGCTTCAACTGGACGATGCCACAACCAAAAACCTGCATCCGGCTGTCATCTCGGATCTCCTTTCCGATTGGGACAATATTGAATCTATTGTACACACCGTCACCCAAGCCATTGTTCCTGAGCCTCCTTTTTCCCTAAAAGAAGGCGGCGTCATTCAAACCGGCTATCTTCCGGAACTGGATGAATTACGCCGGTTTCAAAAAGAAGGGCGTTCAATGTTGTCTCAGATTGAGCAGCAAGAACGGCAGCGCACGGGGATCGATTCTCTGAAAATCCGTTACAACCAGGTTCATGGTTACTATATCGAGGTTAGCAAAAGCCATCTCAGTAAAATCCCTCCTGATTACATTCGGAAACAGACTTTGGCAAATGCCGAACGATACATGACCAAGGAACTCAAAACACTGGAAGAAAAACTCACCGGGGCCAAAGAAGCCCTGATTGCACTTGAAGCACAGGTATTTGAAGAAATTCGTTATGACCTGTCTCAAGAAACGGCACGGGTGCAGCACATGGCGAAGGCCGTCGCTTTGCTGGATCTCCTCTCGGCTCTGGCGGAAACGGCGCAATATCATCATTACTGCAAACCGGAATTGCAGGATGACGGTCTGATTCAGATTACTGAAGGACGACACCCCGTCCTCGAATCCGGGATGACCGGCGGAAAAGAAAGCTTTATTCCCAATGATGCGTATATTCATCCCACCGAAGCACCGCTTCTGATTTTAACCGGGCCCAACATGGCCGGAAAATCGACTTATATGCGGCAAATCGCCCTCATTGTCCTGATGGCGCAGATGGGCAGTTATGTCCCGGCCAGCAAAGCGGTCATTGGCGTGACGGATCAGATCTTTACACGTGTCGGAGCACAGGATGCCTTAAATGAGGGGATGAGCACTTTCATGGTCGAAATGACCGAGATGTCTCAGATTTTAAGGCACGCCACTGAAAAAAGCTTGATTTTACTTGATGAGATCGGTCGGGGCACCAGTACCTTTGACGGCATCAGCATTGCCTGGGCAATCGCGGAATATGTGCACAACACCCTCAAAGCCCGGACACTGTTTGCCACGCACTACCACGAATTAACCGGACTTTCGATGATTTATCCCGGGATTAAAAACTTTCATGTCCTCGTGCGTGAATGGGGTGAGGAGATTGTTTTTTTAAGGAAAATGGTGGAAGGCGGTTCCGACAAAAGTTATGGCATTCAGGTCGGACGCCTTGCCGGATTACCCTCCGACATCATTCATCGGGCCAAAGCGGTTTTAAAAACACTGGATCAAAACGCAGGGGATACCCCGCTTCATACCCACTTTCTGGATGCTTCCACTTCGGAAAAAGCCCAGCAACCCGGGCTTTTTTCACCTCCACCGTCCCCGCCGCAAGTTCAAAGGATCGTGCCAGACTTTACAGATCATCCGGTCCTCTCGGCCTTAAATAAAATTGACCCGATGCACCTGACGCCCTTGCAGGCGCTCCAGGTTTTAGCCGACCTTAAGGCACAAATGGAGGAAAAAACTGATCATGAGCCCGATATTGGCCTATCTTGATTGACATTTTTTCCCAAAATCGATTAGTCTTCACTTTCAACGATCTATAAAAGGCATGGGTCAAATGGATCAAAAACAGATTGCTGCGATCTACCATCAGGAAACCAAGTATTATGAAACAAAAATGGCGGATCAGCAAAAACCGCTCAACTGGGATGCACAACCTTCCCCTTTTAAGGCATATCACACCGAAAAAAAAATTGACCTTTCACCCTATTTGCCTTTAAGGACCAATCCTTTTACAGGAAAACCCATCGAACCCGTACCTGAAGAAAAAGGATACCCCTTTACTTTGGGTGCACTGTCCCGTTTACTTTATTTTACTAACGGGGTCACCGGCATCTTGCAATATCCCAATGGAGAAAGCCTTGCGATGCGCGCCGCGCCAACCGCGGGAGGACTGTACCCAGTGGAGATTTATGTGGCGGTTCGCAATAATTCAGTGCTTGAAGACGGCATTTACAATTTTCAGTCCAATGACCATTCCCTTGCGCTCGCATGGGAAGGGGATTTCTGGACTGAATTTGAAAAATATTGTTTCGACCATGAAGCCATTGCATCCTCAAAACTGCTGGTGATTACCACGGCTGTTTTTCAACGCAGTGCCTGGCGCTATCACGAACGGGCCTACCGTCGAATCCTACTGGATACGGGACATATTCTCGGAAACCTGGTCACCTATGCTACGGAAGAAGGATTCTATTCCTATCCCATTGGTGAATTTGTGGACCATTTATTAAACCGGCTTCTTTTTCTGGAAGAGGGGCTTGAAGGCATCCTTTCAGTGGTCGCGTTACCGCAAACTCCGGTTCATGTCGATCCAGCACATCATCAGGCGCCGCATTGTTCCCAGGCCGAAATCGAAGTGAGCGGACTCGACCCCTTGCTCCTGCAGCTTCACAAAGGGTCGTCCATTCAACAATTAATCGACGAATCCCCGCGAAAAACACAAACACCCCCTTCTCCTGACGCACTGGAGAAAAAATACGCCCTTAAGGAAAACATTTTACTCACTGGAGAACCCATTGATTGGGCCGGAGGAGTCGGCCAAACCATACTGTTGCGCCGCTCTACACGAGCCTTTACGGGGGAGTCCTTTTCCAGAGAAGAACTCGCCTCTATCCTGGAATATGGTTATGCCTCACCCTCCTCTTCGCGCTCCCTGCTCTTTGCGCCGTCCTTTCTTGAAACCTATGTTCTGGTTCAACACATTGATGGTTTGGAAAAAGGGGTTTATTATTACGCACCCGTCACGAGAGAACTGCGGCTGATTTATGCGGGGGACTTTGAAAATCAAAGCTGGCATTTCTGCCTTGGCCAGGAACTTGCGAGGGATGCGGCGGCGCTGGTGATTCATACTTCACACCTTGAAAACGCCATGAAATATTATGGTAATCGTGCCTACCGATATTTGCATATGGACGCCGGACACATTGGGGAGCGCCTCAATTTATCCGCGATCAAACTGGAACTGGGCGTCAGCGGCATCGGGGGATTTTATGATGACGAAGTAAACGCACTGCTAGGACTCCCGCTGGAACAAATCATCATCTACATTACAACATTGGGGCAGCCGCATGGCCTGCACCGATCGTAATCGAATATCCGCATCTGTATTGAAAGGAGATCATTTTTAAATGGCCAAGGTCAACTGCATTCGCTGCGAGAAAACACAGGAAGAAATTGAAGGCACGCCTTATGGTGGAAAAATCGGACAAACCCTGCAAGAAAAGATTTGCAACGTTTGCTGGAAAGAATGGTATGAGCAATCCATTAAAATTATCAATGAATACCACGTCAGCCTTCGGGATCAAAAAGGACGGGATTTTTTAGCCACCCAAATGAAACTCTTTTTAAAACTGGAAACACCTGAAGATGAAACCGCCGTTCAGGTCGAAGATACCCCGCCCAAACCTTAAAACCCGTGAAACCGAAGACGAACCAGAGCAATCAGAAAACACGGCAGCGTACCGCCTTAATCCTCAAACGGCTCGAGCAATCCATCCCCGATGCCGATACGGCATTAGCGTATGAAACCCCCTTTCAGCTTTTAATTGCAACTATCCTCTCTGCCCAATGCACAGATGTTCGTGTCAATCAGGTCACACCAAAACTCTTTAAAACCTTTCCTGGGCCGAAAGACTTTATTCAAGGTGATCCGGAGCTAGTGATTGAATTGATCCGTTCCACCGGATTTTTTAACAACAAAGCCAAAAATATTATTGCCGCCTCCCGGCAACTGATCGAATTACATGACGGGAAAGTCCCCGAGAACTTGGAAGACCTGGTGTCACTTCCCGGCGTCGGGCGAAAAACCGCAAATGTGGTGCTCGGCACGGCTTTTGGCCGACCCTCTGTCGTTGTGGACACCCATGTCCGCCGTGTTTCCAACCGTCTGGGTTTATCAAAATCATCCGATCCCGAAAAAATCGAGCACGACCTCATGTGTCTTCTGCCTGAAAAAAAATGGACCTCCGGCGCACACCGCCTGCTTTTGCACGGCCGTTATACCTGCAAAGCCAGAAAACCCATGTGCGATCAATGCGTGCTGGCGGATTTGTGTCCCTCTGTGGCTTGATTAGAAAGGTTTATATTCCAAAAGCGATTGGATGGTTACCCCGCATAAAAAATAAAAATGCTCACTTACTGCCTCTCCTCCTCCGGGGTAGCTTCCGTCCTTCCGCCAATTTCAAATCAATCTGCCAATTTTCTGTATCCACTTCTGCGATAAGCACCTCTATTGACTGGCCCAGACGATAAGCCCGCCGATGTGACCGGCCAATGAGGGCGTGACGCTTTTCATCAAAAATATAATAATCGTCGAGCAGGCTGCTCATGCGTACCAGGCCTTCCACAAAATAGGCCTCCAATTGCACAAAAAAACCATAGGCGGTCACACCGGAAATAATCCCGGTATGTTGTTCCCCAACCTTGTCCGTCATGAATTTCACCTGCTTGCGTTTGATCACTTCCCGTTCGGCATCGACCGCAAGACGCTCCCGTTTCGAGCAATGCAAGGCGATTTCCGGTAATTTTTTTTGCCAGTGTGTTTGTTCCCTTTTTCCCAATGTTTTATTCATGACGCTTTTCAGGAGACGGTGCACAATTAAATCGGGGTAGCGCCGGATGGGTGAGGTAAAGTGTGTGTACGCTTCGGAAGCCAAGCCAAAATGTCCGTGATTCTCAAAGGCATAACGGGCCTGCTGCATCGAACGCAGCACCACCTTGTGCATTAAATGTTCCTCTGGCCTCCCCTCAACGGCCTTTAAAATCTCCGAGAAACCCTTGGGGCTAACCTTTTCTCCCAAGCGGGTTATTAATCCAAACTGACGGAGCAGGTCGTTCAGGGTTTCAATGCGGTCTTTAGGCGGCTGATCATGGATGCGGTAAAGAAAGGGCACCTCCCGCCGCGTCATTTCTTCTGCAATGGTTTCATTGGCGGCGAGCATGAATTCCTCGATGATCTTGTGGGCGATGTTGCGCTGCTCCCGAATAATATTGATGGTCTCTCCGCCTGCATCCAGAATAATTTCGGCTTCAGGCAAGTCAAAATCGATACTCCCTTTTTCCAGGCGGTGTGCCCGGAGTTTAACGGCCAATGCATGCATGGCATCAAATTGCGGCAACAGTGCGGTATATTCCGCTCGAACAGCCGGATCTTTGGCTTCTACAATTTGATGGACGGTGGTATAGGTCATGCGGGCATCACTGCGAATCACACTTTCAAACAATCGGTGAGAAAGCGGCAAACCCTCTGCTGAAAAATGCATTTCGGCGGTCAGGGTCAGTCGGTCTTCTTTCGGTTTAAGGCTGCAAATGCCGTTGGACAGCTTTTCCGGAAACATCGGCACCACCACATCGGGAAAATAGATCGAGGTGCCTCGGGAAAAGGCTTCCCGAGCCAGGGCACTGTCCTCTTTCACATAGTGGGCCACATCGGCAATATGCACCCAAAGACAATATCCCCCGTGTTTCTGTACTTCGATCGAGATGGCATCGTCAAAATCCCGCGCCCGTTCCCCGTCAATCGTCACCGTGGGCAGCGACCTGAAGTCCATACGTCCTTCACACATATTTTCCGTTACCGATTCGACAATCTGATCGGCTTCCGCCAAAACCGCATCTGTAAAATGCGGAGAGATTTCATAGGCTGCAATGACGGTGTCCGTATCGATTTCAGAGTCTTCGAGCCGACCCAGTATCTTGACGACACGACCTTCCGGACCCCGGCCTTTTGTCGGATAGCTTAAAATTTCAGCCATGACCACGTCTCCGTCTTCCGCTCGGCCAACCTGATCCAAAGGGATGCAGATATCATGAATCAAACGGCGATCCGACGGGATGACATAAGCCAGATCCCGCCCGGACTCAAAACGTCCGACAATCTGATGATGGGCGCGCTCCAGGATACGAATAATGCTGCCCTCTCGGCGTCCTTCTCCTTTATGCCGTTCAATACGGGCCACCACCCGGTCACCATGCATGGCTTCATGATATTTTCTGTCCCCAATGTACACGTCCGAAACGGGACTGCCTTCTTCAGGGATTTTATCGGGGATGACAAAACCATAACCGTCTCGATGGCCCCTGAACTGGCCCGACACAAGGTCCATTTTTTGAGGAAGACCGTACCGGCGCCCGCGAAGCCGGATGATTTCGCCTTCGCGCACCATACGGCGCAGTAATTTCTTCACCTCATCCCGGTCTTCCCGATGTAATTTCAACAGGTTCATTAATTCCTTAACCAGGAGGGGCCGCTCCGATCGGGAAACCGTCTTGAGTATTGCTTCTCTTTTTGTCATATTTTAAATACACCTTTAAGACTTTGAAGCAAATTATACGGAAGTACTTTATCCACGGCAACAGACGAATGTTCGCCCGCAATCCGAAAACCAAAACATCCGCATGGGGGGAGCATTAAGAAATCGGCAGAGTCTCACATGCGGCCATTTTGCCGGGATAGCTCAATTTCAAAGAGACGCCCCTTCCCTAGAGGGGCCTGACCGTATTATTTGACAAGTCGACTCCTTCATAGAAAATCACTTGATTTTCAGCGTAAATAACACTACTTTTCATAAAGAAATTGTATTTGGAACCCGATCCACTGATGAAAAACAACCTCTCGGTAAACGCACTTTCTTTTTCAAGAATGGAAACCCCTGTCCTGAAAGGGCTGGACTTTTCCACCCAGCCAGGTGAGCGCATTGGGTTGATCGGCCCCAATGGCGCGGGAAAATCCACCCTGCTTAAACTATTAATCAAATTACTCACGCCGGATTCGGGCCATATTACATTAAACGGGACACCCTACACCGCCTGGAGTCAAAAAGCATTGGCCCGAACCATCGCGTACCTTCCTCAAAATCCGGTTTTGGCTGATGGCTTTAGCGCCTTGGAAGTGGTGATGATGGGGAGATATGCACGTCTGGGCCGCTTTGAAAGCATTTCAAAAAAAGATGAACAACTGGCTTGGGACGCGATGTCAGAAACAGAGTCCGTCGACTTTGCCCACCGGCAATTTAATGCGCTCTCAGGCGGCGAACAACAGCGTGTCCTGCTCGCCCGCGCTTTGTCCCAGGAAGCACAAATTTTGCTTTTGGATGAGCCGACCGCCAGTTTGGACCTACACCATCAGCTTCATTTTTTTAAACTGCTTCAGTCCATCGAAAAAACAGGCCGCACGGTACTACTGGCCATTCATGATCTGAATCTTGCTGCCCGCTACTGTAACCGACTCATTTTATTGCATCAGGGAAAACTGGTTTCAGACGGCACACCCGAAACCGTTTTAACATCAAAACACCTGCTTTCGGTTTATGGTATCTCCGCGGAAATTTCCCGGAATCAGCAAATCGACCGGCTTTCTGTCCTGCCGCTTTCTATTCACAATCAGACCCCTCATCACCCGAAAAAAGCCCCGCCGTATGCTTGAATTCTATCTCAAAGGGGGCTGGCTCATGCATCCCATCCTGCTCTGTTCTATTATCATGTTGACCATTGTCATCGAGCGGACTGCCTATTTTCTCAGAATTCGTTCTGCGAATATTCCACACCACTTTGCCCTTATTGAACACGCTTTGTTAAAAAAGAATTTTAAAGAGACACAAGAGATTATCGAAGGGCTTTCGGGGCCAATCGCTCATATCCTTCACGTCGGACTCAAGACGCCGGAGGAGACCATCGAGGTCATCGAAGAAAACATGGCCATTGCAGGAGAACAAATGGCCAGGGAAGCCGCCAAGGGGGTTTCCCTCTTGGCCCTGATCCCCTCTGTTTCAACCCTGTTGGGACTCTTGGGTACGATTATTGGCTTGTCTTTGGCCTTTAAAAAAGTAGCAGGCTTTGAAGGACAAGTGTCACCGGTGTTATTGGCTTCAGGGATCTGGGTCTCCTTGATCACGACGGTCGCCGGCCTGTCCGTCGCCATTTCTGGACTCATTGCCCACCACTTTATTCAAAACCGGGTGTCCCGCTTAACCTTTGAAATTGAACACTTCGGAAGCCGCTTATTACTCTTGCTGAAAAAAACAAAACCATACGATCAATCCACTAAAAAAACGGCCCCTTTAAATCCGGAATACGAGACCTCTGATTTTAACTTGATCTCCCCGGAAAGAAACCCCTGATGTTACGGATTAAAACCACACATTTAACAACTGAATCCTCCCCCGGTATCAACCTGACCCCCATGCTTGACGTGGTTTTTTTAATACTCATCTTTTTTTTACTCACTTCGGTAATTTCGGTAAAACCCGTGCTTGACCTTAATCTCCCTCAAGCCGGGTCCGCCCGCAGTGTTCCTGATAAACAAGAACTCCAGATCGTCATTTATAAAAACGGGAACCTTGAACTGGAGGGAGAGACGGTTTCCCTCAGCAATCTCGAAAAACGCCTGCGCGAAAACACCACACAAGCACCGGGAAAATCCCTCCGGGTTTCAGCAGACGAAGCGGCCCCTTTTGGGAAATTCATCAAAGTGCTGGACATCGTGCAGAAACTCAAACTTGACCATCTCGAAATCGTGACCCACCCACCCGAAGAGAAGCCATGACGCCGCATTTTTTTTCGTTTATTCTGGCTGTATCTCTCCACCTTCTCTTACTGATTTCACCCATGAATTCAGAGAATAAGGTGTCATTTCAGAGCATTTCGGCCAGCCCCATTACCGTCAAAATAACGCAAAAGTCTCCTGAACCAATACCATCTGTATTCAAAACACCTCCGCCGGTCCTTCCCCATAAAATATCTCTCCCGCCGTCCGACTCGGAAATCCGGCGAAATACCCGGCCAATCAAGAAAAAAACGCCGCCTCCCCGACCGGAAAAAGTGGAAAAACCTGAACCAGCGTTTCCAATTCAACCCCCGATAACAGATCCCGCCCCGCTGGTGAAAACCGCACCGGAAAGAGTCAAACCACCCCGCGTAAAAACCCCTTTGAAAAATGCGGATCACATTATTCAGACAAAACCCATTCAAACCGAGACCGAACCCTCCCCTGAGCCGCCATCTGTCCACACCGCACTGCCTTCCCCTGCTTTGAAAAACCTGGCCCCGGATGAAAACATTCGTATCGAATCAGTCCAACCTCCCGCCTACCCCATTGCGGCCCGAAGACAACGGCGGGAAGGCCAGGTGCAATTAAAAATCCGGGTGCTTGAAGATGGGGAAGTCGGTCATGTGGAAATTTATCAATCTTCGGGTTGGGAAGATTTTGACGCGGCGGCGCTGCATGCCGTTTCAAATTGGCGCTTTAAACCCGCCATCCGAAATGGACTGCCCATACAGCAAACGGCCATCTTTCCGGTCCATTTTAATCTGAAATAAGAAAAACCAACAGCCCGCAGGAGTTCGAGGAAACTTATGATAAAATGCCTCCATGCGGATGTTTCTGATCAATTTCCTGATTGGCCTGCTTGTGGCGACGATTGCCCACAGCAAGGGGCATTCCTTTATAAAATGGTGGATCAATGGCGTCATCCTCGGCCCGTTTGCATTGATTTACAGCATTTTTATGCCAAGAAGGAAACCCCTTCATACTGAGCAAGCCCGCATTCAATGTCCCCACTGTAAAAAAATGGTCGAAGCTTCGGCAACACAGTGCCCGCATTGTGAAAAGAAGATTGATA
This sequence comes from Nitrospiria bacterium, assembly GCA_945787655.1. Lineage (GTDB taxonomy): Bacteria > Nitrospirota > Nitrospiria > SBBL01 > JAADHI01 > JAADHI01. The sequence goes on from CALZIJ010000009.1 coordinate 70,732, forward strand.
TTGTTGATATTTAGGAAAAACTGTGGGGAGTCCCTAGCGCAAAGATCGCCCCATTGGGAAGGTTTTTCAAGACCCTCGTCCCGTAAACCCTTTTGACCTCATGAATCACCATTTTGGGCCATGCCCCATATTCAGTCTTAAACGCGCCCAATAATGCCATCGCCGTCGGAGTGACCGTTTCTCCATTCGAATCCACGCCATAAACCGGCACGTCCTTTAATAATTCCAACACAGCCGGAGCTGGAGTGGAAAGCAGGCCGTGTGCACAACGCACCGTCCCGTCACCTATCGGGATCGGACTGCAAATAAACCGGGAGGGTGCAATATAGTCAAACAACATACTGGAGAGGCAAATATCCAATATACTGTCCAAGGCCCCAACTTCATGAAACTCCACCTCTTCTAATGAGATCTGATGAACGGCACTCTCAACCTCTGCCAGGCGAGAGAAAGCGGTCGATGCAAATTGTTTGGCCATGGGGGTCATTTGACTGTTTTGAATCATTTTCTGGATTTCACCATGGGATCGATGCAAAACCTGTGTCTCTAGCGAAACCCGCGCCCGCCAACCCGCAATACGATTCACCGAAGTCTTTTCAAGAAATAAACATTCTTTTAAATCAGGGATTCCGATTTGAGTGATCAACCGGGACAGGGCATCTTGCTCCAAACCGGAAAGCGCCGCCAAACCCGTCAGGAGCATGTCGCCACTGATCCCTGAAGGCGTTCTCAATGTGAGAATTTTAGGCATCTGCTTTTGAATTGAGCGCCCGAATAATCCGGGATGCCGCACAAGCCGCCCCATATCCGTTGTCAATATTCATCACTGTGACCCCGGACGCACAACTGGAAAGGATTGCATTTAATGCCGTCTCTCCCTTTCGAGCCCGGCCATAACCCACTGAAGTCGGCACCGCGATGATCGGTCTGGGCGTCAAGCCGCCTAACACGGACACCAAAGCCGCATCCATTCCGGCGATCACAATCAGCACGTCATGCGTATTAATTTCGTCAAGACGTTTTTCAAGCCGCCACAAGGCAGCCACGCCGATATCATCAAATGCCGTATGTGCTATTCCCATATGGATCAAGGTCCGCGCGGCCTCCATCGCCACAGGAATATCGGATGTTCCGGCCGTCACCACAGCAATACGGCCGGATTGAAGTGGAGGGAAAACGCCATTTAAAAAAGCCGTTTTGGATTCGATGTGAAAATCAAGCCGGCCAGCCGCAGCCGGATCGAGCGCATGGTACTTTTCAGGCGTCATCCGGGTAAACAAGACGGGAGCGTTTTGGTCTGAGAGTTCGATAATCAAACGGTTCAGTATCTCGATTGATTTCCCTGCACAAAATACGGCTTCCGAGATCCCGATTCTCGCATACCGGGCATGATCATAAATCACGCTCATTGCACGGCCTTTTTAAAAGCGCGCCCGGGACGATAGGCTGAGGGATCAAGCGCCACCGTCCTCACAAACGGATGCGCTTTTTTTATTTTCGACTTCAGGGCATCAAGCAGTCCTGCATTAAACTTCCCTCGGTCGGAAGAGAGGACTTCGATTTTCATATGATCCTCATCCAGCCGGCATCGCACCATTTTTAAGGACAAATGTTTTTGTAATGTGGTTTCTGAAAAATGAACGGCTTCAAGCCGTTCAGGCGTAACCCGTGTGCCGGTATAAAGGCGACTGGAAAGGCAAGGGGATGCGGGCAATTCGGAAAAAGGTAAGCCTAAATGCCGGGCACAGCGTCGAATATCGTCTTTTCCCATGCCCGCCTCGACATAAGGGTGGCGCACTTCAAAATCCTCCGCGGCAATCAATCCGGGACGGTATTCGGAAAGATCATCACAGTTTGTGCCACTCATTAAAGTAAATGGCGCTTCCTGTTTCGTTGAAAGGGTTCGGGACAATCGGGACATGGCCTGGTACAGATGGCTTTTGCAAAAAAAACAGCGATTGACCGGATTACTCAGATAATCTTCATCAAAAAACTCTTCGGCTTTTAAAAGATGAAGCAGCCATCCTTCTTTTTGAGCAAAGGCCTTGACCCTTTCTGTCGCTTCAGGCGGGACAGAAGGGCCGATAGAATGGGCAATATGACAACGCGAGCCTAAAATACGGTGGGCCACCACCGCGAGCAAAAGGCTGTCAATCCCGCCGCTGCAGGCGATAATGACCGGGCCTGCTGTTGAAAGCGTCCTTTGGAGCCCTGGATGATTACCTTTCAACATGAATTCAAAAAACCACCTTTAAAACCGACTCAATTAACGCTCAAGCCTGTGGGTGGGTCCGGCGGCAGATCAGGCGGTAAATCCCCGGCGCGAACCACTTGAAAAGTGGCGCCGCCCAATGCGTTAAAGAACAAAACGCCGCTGCCCGATGCCGCAGTGATGTTACTTAAAATTTTTGACCCGCCTCTGTAGATATCATACAAACCTGGAGTAATGTCCACGAGCAGATGTCTTCCGGTTTTGGACGAAGAATAACTCGTACTGTAGGTCGCTGAGGTGACTGAAGCGCCGCTTGTGCTGTTTGAAAACATAACCACCCTTGGCACAGTCGCATCATTGATTTGCGTCCCCACCATGGTGTCTCCGTCGATTCTGGTTGTGGGCGTCATTGAGGCGAGTGTTCCCGAATCGCCGAATTGCATGACATTTAGAAAATGGTCATATTGCTGGCCGGTTGTACTTTGGATTTGCATGGTATAGGTTCCGCGGTAATATTTCTCCCAATCGGCCAATGTTTTTGTCAGCATCAGACGGCCCCGCATATCTTCCCAATAATGTCCCGAGCCACCGGTTTTGTTAATTTGAAAGCTTTGTGGCAACAGTGTTTTATTGAACAGGCGCCCGTGGGCAGTATTACCGCTCCATGACGCATTGAGCTCAATAATATTATTGTTCGTAGGGCTGCTATCCGTTCTGACCCATCGTCCACCACCGCTGTCAGGATCGTCCGGGTAATCCTGAGCACTCATACTGATTTCACTTCCGGCACTGTTTTTCAGCTTTGGGGGATCGTACTGGACTTGAAGCAACCAGTATTTTGTCGTATCACTGACATTCGGGGTATTCAGCCGGTCAAAAACCACTACATATTCGTCATTGGTGCCGCCCGCCGAACGAAGATAGGCAAACTGTCTTTTTGCGTAATCGACTTTTGAATTACTCCAGGCATTGGAATAATCGTAATCCACATAGTCATACTGCGTGCCGTTCAAGTCGGATTTCAGAATGGTCCCGGAATGATTGTCCCCATTAATTTGATAGGTGGCAGAAGTGTGGTCCAGCTCGTACTGCTTGAAATTATTTCTAAACTCGGCGTAATATTGATCCCCGGGTTCGAGATCAATTTCAGCCTGACTCCGTACCGCCATGACATTGTACCAGGGATTCGTGTCTGTTTTTTTGCTGCCTGAGCCGGAAAAACCTTTCTTGATGTTGCGGTTTGTCGTCAAATGACCGTATTTGTAGATTTCAAACGCGCCGAATGTCTTGTGATTATGTCCCCCGCTTCCATTAAACCAGGTCGGTGCTTCAAACCGAACCACCGTGGCGTCGGGATCATCAAAAGCCGAAAGAAAATAATGCCGTCCGTTCCCGAGATTTGTCGACAAAGGGAGGTTTAAGGTCATCGGGCTTTTCGACGTCACATTGTCGTGCCGATCGGTAAAAATCATCTCGAACAACAGCCATCTTTGCTGGATGTTGGACCCGCTTGTTGGCGAGTCACTTCCGTTCAACCAATTACTGTCATCACGAATCCACTTAAATAAAGACGCTAAATCATCGGAATCACTTTGATTACCGCGGGATAAAAAATGGATCGTGGGATTCATAATCATCCGCGTCACTCTCCCAAAATCTCTTTTGTAATCCCAGGCCGGCTCCTTGGCTGAAGAATCCTGCGACTGGAACCACCGCAACTCGTCATCCTCTACAAATTTCCGGGGATTAACGGAATATAAAAAATAGAGCGGCACGTATTTCATCCAACCTGTTTGCTCGTAGTAATTCACATTAAGTGCCGTACTCATCGCGGGTAAAAAATCTGCCACTTTCTTGTAAGAAATTTGTTGGTACCCGATGCCTTCAACCGTTGAAATCCCATCGGTAAAGAACCTGTTATGCAGGGCAACAAAACCATCGATCCAATTCCTTTTTAGCAATCCCATTAATGTATCCAGGGTATCTGAGTAGGTGCTTGAACCGCTGTCATCCACATCATCCCCATACAAACCCAATACGGCCATTCCATTTTGATAAGTCCCGTATGACTGCTCTGTAAACGGATTATCCGTCGTTCCGGCATATTTATTGTCATAGGCATTCTTGGTCGCACGGATGAAATCCTGCCGGTCCGATTTCGTGACTTTGCTAAACACCCAATCATTCACAACGGCAAGGGCCATGTTTTTTGGCCCATCGTGGCCTGTTCCGCCATAATCATAGGTATAGAAATCGAGCCAGTCATGTTTACTTGTGGTCGTTGAACTGACCGCATTAAGACGCGCGGCAATATGACGGGCATATTCCACTGCCTTGTCGCCGTATTCATTGGTCGTATGCGCCGGAGTAATGCTTAAATTATAGGGGGAGAGTTTCAGGGCATCCACATCAACAATGTATAAAAAAGCGGCATTCATTGCATTTCGTGAAGCGTCTTGCCCCAGTGTCGAGGTAACAGACTTGCTCCATTGATCATCCATTTCTGCAATTAAATCCTTAAACCGGGCCAAATACGTCGCATCTGTTGTTAATTTCTGACGAATTTCTGTCACGGTCATTCCCATCGCACCCGGATTAGATGCCTTGTAGGACTCAGAAATCAGATAGACTCTCGGATGGACGCCTTCGGCGATGGGAGAACCCGCAGGGGGTGTCCAGGCCCAGCCCCATGAAGGGAGCATCATCAATAAAATAATAGCGCCACAAAAAAAACGAACGAAATTGGATGATAAATACAGATAAACACGATTTATAATCATTCCAGGAATGCCATGTTTTATTAAAATAGAATACATTTATTCCCTCTCTATAAAATAATATGAAGACATTGAAACGCGGCTTTGATTGATCAAAAGCACAATTTATGCCCACGCTCTTCTCTATAATAAATAACAACGTAATAAGCCAAAAAAGACAAATATTATTAATTTATTACCATACGATGGTTCTGTTACTTGCATTCAAATTCATGCTGACAAGAAACCGATTACATAGAAAATGTGGTGCTGTTTCCCTAAACAATAAAGATTCCATCCTGCCTTTACGATAGTGGTTCAAGCTCAGCATTCACAGGAACATGACTGCATTTGGCATTGATTTGTGCAAAGCCCTAAAATTGGAAATAAATAAATGGTTGAAACCCTTTTGGGTAAAATAACACGACAAGCCATATCAAACAAAAAAGAATCGCCGGGGTATACCATGCGTTTACGGGTAACATATGCAGTTTGGTAATATTTAAATCATGAATAACATGAACCAATACCGTTAAAATTAGAATAAATAGCACAAATGGATGCATCCAGGAAACCCCTTCCCCCAAAAGAAACATTTTTTGAAGGATCAACATGGCCTGGGAAAAATCCTGCGCCCTGAAAAACACCCATCCTGTCAACACAACCGTCATGGTCAATCCCCAATTGGCAATGCGGGGAAACTGTATCCCCTGAAACAACACTGCTTTTTCCATTTTTATGTTCTGCCAGTAACGATGTACGATCAATGCAAATCCGTGCCAAATGCCCCAAAACACAAAAGTCCACGCAGCGCCGTGCCACAAACCGCAAAGCGCCATTGCAACAAAGGTATTGATATAGGTCCGTCTCTGGCCTTTCCGGTTTCCTCCCATGGGAATATAAAGGTAATCTCGAATCCAGGTTGAAAGGGAAATATGCCATCTCCTCCAAAAATCGCCAATACTTTTTGCAATATAAGGAAAATTAAAATTGATATTCAGGTCATAACCCATAATCCTTGAGATACCGATGGCCATATCCGAATACCCTGAAAAATCACAATATATTTGTATCGAATACGCAAACATCGCAAGCCAAAGGGTGGCTCCGTCAAAAGCCGCCGCATTGGAAATAACCGGATCGATAAACATGGCCAAGCGGTCTGCGACAAAAACTTTCTTAAACATCCCTATGACAAAAATACGGCTCCCCTCAAGAAAATTGGTTTTTGTCAAAGGCACATATTGTCTAAGCTGCGGCAAAAAATGCGATGCCCGCACAATTGGCCCGGCCACCAATTGAGGGAAAAAAGCCACAAAAACAGCAAAATCAAGCAGGCTTGTACACGGTTCAATCTTTTTGTTGTAAACATCAATCGTATAACTTAAGGTCTGGAAGGTATAAAAAGAAATGCCAACGGGGAGAATAATGTTTAATGTTGAAACATTTAAATTCAATGGAGTCAGTATCACCTGAAACGATGAAATAAAAAAGTTAAAATATTTAAAGAAAAAGAGAATGCCCAAGTTCACGACAAGGCTGCTGATCAAAAAAAACCGACGCCGGGTTAGATTCAAGGTTTTGGTAAGTTGAAGGCCAATGCTGTAGTCCACTATTGTTGAGACCAGAATCAGACACAGAAAGCGGTAATCCCAATAGGCATAAAAATAATAACTCGCGACAAGGATTAATCCCTTTCTGGCGGTGTTGTTCTTCATCCAAAAAAGATACAGCAACACGGTGATAATAAAAAAAGCAAATTCAATTTGTGTGAATAACATGTCAGTGTAAATTTTCTTCGCTGATGTAATTAAAAATGGCTTCCGCAACCAGACGATTTCCGTCCTCGTTCAAATGACCTTCTCCAGGCTTTGAATTGATGAAACCGCTGTGAAATCGACCCGTGCGCTGGTGAAACCCGATAAACCATTGTTCAAGGCTGATAAAACCCATCCCGTGCGTTTTGGCCATTTTAGAAAAATCTTTCATAAAAGGCGCGAGGGGATCTGTAAAATCAAACCGCCCATCCCTTAATTCGGGAACCCTGGGGACATACACAAAAACAATGGGAAGCGATGTTTGCGCTGCAAGCTTTTCAAATAAAAACCGGAGAGCGGCTTTCTCATCATATGCCTTTTGAGAATGACCTTGTGCTTTTATTCTTTGCGGGACGGGTCCGATTGCAAAACGAAAATCCTTCAAATCCGGCATGGACTTTGCGAGCGCGAAGAGAAAATTCAGATCCAGATCATAAATAAGCTTCCTTAAAAAAAGGGGGCCCTGCGGCTCTCTCTGTTTTAATATAAACTTGAATTCCGGGTCGGCCACAAAAAGTGACCCCCTTCTTTTTTTTCCTGGGAGCACATCCCGTCTATGATTTATCAGAATAAAATGAGCCGCAATCGTTGGATTCAGCCGCTCATATTTCGGGAGATCAAAATAATAATCCACAACTGCGCCGCCTAAGGCCCCCACCCCGAAAGCAACCAGATCCAAACCATTTTCAGCACTTATTTTTGTAAACACCTGAGCAATTTTTTTATCATCGTCCACCTGGATGGCTTCAACAAAGGAATCCCCCCAAATGGCAATTTTACGGGATTGAATCTTTGTAATATCCGGAATACCATGGATCCCCAAGGCGCCAGAGACACTGGACCCCCAGCCTTCATTTCTTTCCCGGTTAACGGTACCCGCGACCCGGACATACTTCTTTAAACCGGGATGCCACTCATAGGGCTCAATCGTGTCAATAAAAATGGCTGAGACCAGCCAGGTAAACCCGATTGAAAAAAGAAAGCTGCAGGCTATTTTTTTCATTCGTTACACCCTTGCCGCGAATGGGTTAAAACCTTCAGAAGCTGGGCTTTGTTTTCTTCGAAAAAGGCCAGTTTCGTTTTTCTTAAAGCAGCGGCCTCTCTGTGCAGATCTTCCAGCCTGGATAAGCCCCTTTTAATTCCCGCAGCAATCCCGCTTGGTGAATTATCGACAAACTCCGCTCCCCGGTCGAAACTCTTTCTTAATATGGCCCAATCTGAAGTCACCACAGGCTTTCCGAAATAGATGGCCTCATAAGCCCCGCGCTGCATTGTGTGATCCCTTGTGGTTAACACCGCAATTAAATCCGAGGCCTGCATCAAGCCGTAATAATCTCTCTCATCCAGAAAATCGGTAAATCGGACATTTTCAGGTTTTTGTTTTGTATACACCTGATTTTTTTTCCCGATTTTCCCCGTCACATGGAAACGGACTTCCGGGAGCTGCCCGGCCGCTTCCAAAAAATTTGAGATCGGTTCATCATGTGCAAAGGTATTCACCAACATGACATTGAATTTCCCCTTTAATTCCGGGGCGCTTGCTTCACTACATTGAATAGGAATATCCGGAATAATCAGATATTTTGCCCCCCACCCGTCCAGAATTTTTCCAATACCCGAATTCGTTACAATTGTGCAGACCGCTTTTCTACAAAAAAATTTTTGCAGAAACATCACTTTCTGCCACATCGGATGATCAAAGGCCCCGGTGTGTGCATCAATCACATACGACGCATCAAATATTTTACAATGGATAAAAATCGGAAAACACGCAAACACTGGCGGCGACATGACAAAAACCACATCCGGTCTGTCCCTGAATAATATGCTCAGGGTTTTGATCGCTTGAAAAAAATATTTCAGGACAATCGTGAAATAATGACTCCCAAAAAAATCAAAATAGACCATGTAGGATTTACCGCCCAGCTCACGAGCGGTGTTATCACTCCGACTACAATAAGGCTGCCATGAAATATAAACAATTTTCGGCATAAGGGCCTCTATTTATCAGGATAAAACCGTTTTAAGGCAGGATATCTCGGTTTCCACGGTATCGTCCACCTCCGGCGGGTTTTGCGGGTTTTGCTTCAACGTTCCTGCCTCAATATTTCTGAGCACCTCATTGACCTTTTCCCGCATGTCCCTGGCCTCTTTTGCCGCATAGCGTACAACACCTGGGGGACGGCGGCCGTTTTCACTCGCCACCACCTGCGCACCCAGACGAGGCCACCCCATCCGAAGTCGGCGTTCTCAAATAAATATCCGCTTTGGACAATAAGGTCATAAACGCATTATGGTCCAATGATTGGGCCAGTAAAATTAAACCCCGTGCTTCAAAGTCACGCAACTTTTGGTAATATTCTGAAATCTCGCTGTCTTCAATCACGCCAATTCCGGTTACAATAACACCGATTTCCGGATCCAGGGTTTACAGAAACGCCAGCAGCGTTTCAATGTAAAACCCGTTTCGAAGTACGATGTATGACACAATGAGCGATTTTTTCTGCTGTGCAAAAGATTCAATTTCATCGGGCAGCTTGACGGGTTCATAGGCCAGGTACTGCCGGCTGAATGCGGGGATCGGATGAATTTTTCGGGCATCAATCAAAGGCCCGTAACGCGCAATTTCAGCTTTAATCGACGCATCGTTACAGACAATCAGGTTTGAGAGCACAAAGTTCATCCAAATCACCGGAAACATTTTTCCGCCGTTTTGCTTCGGGAAATAAAGTTGCTTCAGCCCCCCGTGAAAGGTCAGGGCGGCTCTTCGAAACGTCAGCAAAGAAACGACATGGGCAAGCAGTCCAAGAATCGGGCCTTTGACGGCCTGGGCATTGACATGAATATGAAAACAATATCCTTTCAAGCGCATCCGGAACAGACTCACCACATAGTGGAAACCATTTTGTACATCCATATATTCCGGGCTTTTTACCCGCCGGTTTTTTCCCAGATTCAGGACTTCACAAACATCTCCTCTTTCACGAAACCCGTCCCGCAGATATTTAATGCGGACACTCCATCCGGAAAAAGGGGGAGGATAGGATCCGATTTGCAAGATTTTAAAAGCGCTCAACCGTTCACTGCTCCTCGTTCTTAAAATGCACATCGAGATCCGAACCCGCCTGACATGTAGCGACATAATCTTTCATATTATAAGAAAAATCGATCTCCAAAACCTCATCTGCAAGCAGATCCAAATCATAGGATTTAAGGTGAAAGGCCGTCTCCCCTGCTTTCCAGGGTAATAATAACATTGGGAAAAGGACGGGGTTTCGATTCAGTGGAAGCTCAAACGAAAGCACCCAGACCGGGGTTTTATCACCGTAGCCGGAAGCCTGCCACCCCCCTTCCGGTCCAGGTTTTCCTTTTTGGGCATCGACATTGTAATCGCCAAAATATTGCATTAACAAACCGGAATCCCCATTTGTTGCCTTAATCTGTTGTCGATCCCGATCAATCTCCAGAGAAACATTGGCATCAAAATGAAAATACGCCGTCGCGCTTTCCCCTCTCCCATCAGAGGTTATTTGGTCCAAAAGCACCCAAAAGCGGGATGCCATAAAAACAATATCACGCCGATGCATCACATTTTTGGCGTAGAATACGGAACCGGACACCGATTGCGTTTCTTTGATACACCGCCAAAAATTCAGTTGAGGATTTCGAACGGATTTCCAGGTCAGTCGCCCGCAGTATTCCGCTTGCCGGTGAGCCCCGATTTGCACGGTATTGTGCGCGGCTTCTTCCCTAAAATAACGGTGCCACGCCAGTTCACCAAAATAGGTGTAAAATCCACCCTCGGCCAAAATATTTTTCCCATACGCGGACAACTCAAAGGATAAGGCATCCGCATGGCCATGCGCCGCAGAAGGCACCCCGCCTTCATGTAAGCCCGCGGCAATCTCCCCACAATCAAAACACAGATAATGGCCATTTTTTTCCCAGTGATTCCGCATCACATAATAACCACTGTCCTGAAATTCCCTGGCCTGCCCCTTTGGAGCGGCGGCTTCGATTTTTTTAAATCCCGCCAGCATGGCATCATCCGAAAGCCATAAGAGCTCTTCCGAAACCCCGCTGCTTTGCCTTTTAAAATCCGGACGCTGAAACAAGGCCGCCCCCAAGCTTAACATGCCGCGAAAATCCCAGGAATGCTTTGGGCTGAAATACAGGGAACGGGCATTATCAATGTCTCCGATTGCGGGCAAGGCGCCGTCGGGCCGGGTCATGCCCATCGACACTTCAAACGCTTTTTCCACGGCTGACAGAACATCCGCTGACACCGCCTTGTTGTTAACGCGGCGAAGCAGGGCTGACTGCACATAAAAGCCCAGTGTGAAGTGGTGATAAAAAGTGGCCTGCTCAACACAGAGACCGTCCTCAAAAAACTGCTTATGGACCTGGTTCTCCAGAATAGACCAGCCCAGGCTTTCCCATTTCTGTCCGTCTTTTAATGGTGAAAAAAGGCTCCCGATCACGTGCAAGCCCGCTGCTTCTCCAATCAGATGATTATAAGGGCTGGAGTAATACGATAAATGTTGAGACATGTGAAGCCCGTGCTCATAAATTGACTTTAATAATCTGAAATGAAATTCAGGCGTTAAACATGCGGCATCCCGGCATAAAAAATAGGTCCAGATCCATGACAAACTGCGAACCGCAAGTTCCAGACTACTTGTCCAGTTCACACCGGAATGATACGGGTTGTCCTCAATCCAGGATGTAATAATCGAAAATGCCTTTTCCGCGTATTTTTCGTCTCCTGTGAACCAATAGGCCTTGCCTAGCACAATCAAATACTGATGCCGATTCATTTCCCAAACATATTTAATATCCACCGTTGGGCTGGGTTTCGACTTTGTCACGTCCTTGTAAAACACCCGGGGCCACTCACAACCTTCCAAGGGATCTTGATGCCACCCCTTGTTTTCCGCCAAGCGTGTTTCACAGCCAAGCAAGGTCAGTTTCCCATTGCAGATACGATCCGCCTCATCCAGCCACAGCGGGGGATTCAAATGTGTTTTAATATCGTTTATGCGGTTTTCTTTTTGAAAACACTCTGTAAAAAACCGATCCCTTTCTTTTGACCAAAACTGCTCAAATAATACTTGATTAGTATTTTCACCCGAAGAAAGGCCGCAGCATGTCCGGAGAAAATCGGCGTCACTCAATTGATCGCTTCCGGATTGATGGTGCCTTTGTTCTTTTTTTTCAAGCTGACGCTCACGGATACGAAACAGAATTTCTTCCCGCGGCATCACCCATAATTTTTTGATTTTATGGAATAACATTTACTTCTACTTTTTAAAAAACCGTTGTATTTTGAGTAAACTCACACCAATACCATAGCGAATCCAGAATTTGATTTCAGATTCTTTTTTCGTAATTTTCGTTCGGCGGACCGCATCATAATCACTCAGCTGAATATCCGTACCCAGGTAGGCATTCAGCTTTTGAATCAAGGCTTTTTTGTCTTTCAGTTCGTTATAATGAATCCTCAAAACCTCAAGGTTCTCTTCCTCGATTAAGCGCTCAACCGCAGCCACTTGCTCGTCATATTTTCGATAGATATCCTGTTTGGTAAAAAAGACCTTGTACTTGGTATAACTTCTGAAAATCTGTTCGTGATCCCGCGTGATGAAAATAAGTTTCACTTTTTTAAGATCAACAAATGATTTCCAGAAATAAATCGTGTAACAAAGTCGCGGATCTTTCCATAACCAGGGCCGGTTGGCTTCACATTTCGCAATAAACTGCTTGTATTGATCAGCATCACACTGATCCGCCCAAGCCGCCATCGCCTGAATATCCACCGGCCGGTCATAACGAATTTTATGATGACCGTATCCGGATTCAAAAAAAATTGATTTGTTCAAGGCCACAAGATCGGGGTTCTCATAGTCCCCGTCGGGATAGCCATCCCGGCTTTCAATGGCTTCACGATTAATATAAAAACGGTCTTTTGAAATCAAACCGGACAGGAGGGAAGATCCCGTGCGGCCCGGCCCTAAAATAACAACATTATTCATCTCTCACTTGCTCCGTATTGATAGCCTTCCAAAAAAGCGTCGATGAGTGTTTCCTTAACCCCGGCTGAGTACATTAAATTAAACTTTGCTTTTCGGATGTACTCAACAAAAAAATGAATGTCTTCCGCCGGCAATCCCTTTTCCACACCCACAAAATCAATAACTTCGACTGCATTTGGACCGACAAAGATATTCCTGGGGCTGTAATCCCGATGACAATTTGAGAGAAAATCCAGTCCAAATGAAAACGACGCCTGTGAATGATTTTTGAAGGATTCGATACGATCACTCAGTTCATTGCTGCTGGCCTTTTCTTTAAAACAGTCATGGAATAAGGCCAGCCAGTAGCCGACACGGTAAAAATGTTCGGCGATTTCCACCTTTGCAAGCCATGGAATCTTTTTAAGCAACAATGCATTCATGAGTGTTCCCGCACATTCTTTGGTAATCAGTACATGCCATTCTTTTAGCAACGCCATTGGCTTCGAACATGAAAAATGGATCGCTGAAGTCTTCCTTGTATTAAAATAGTCCAGTAACTTACACATGATCGTATACTGCTTTTCCAATGCGATAAAAATCTCTTTCTCCGGTTTGTTTTTCAGATATCGCACCCAAAAAAACTGGGGCGGTATTCCTTTGCTGTCTACTCGAATCCGGTGAAATTCCGTAAATCTTTTGCGAACATCCGACTTTTCCAGTGCGATATTCACGAAGGGTTTATTGAGACCAAGCGTTTCAGGATGGGCTTTCAAATAAACCAGCAGTCCCTCAATAGAAAACATAGGTCTCTCAAGTTTTTTTTCCATACAAAATTTCTTACTAGTCCCGTTTTGGATAGGGAACCTGCTCCAATACTTTTTTGGCATCATCTGGAAAGACACTGCATCGATTTTCTAAAAAAAGCTCTGAGAATTTTAATGCAGAGGCCAAATTCAGAATGGTTAAGGTCGAATCTTTTTCTCCTGAAAAATGGCTTGCCACCAGCGCACTGGCTTGTTTGCGGTCGATGACCTCGCTGAGCGCCGAGCAGCTGTTGACCTGATCCAGCAAATAGGTTTTCAAGCGGGTATCGGTTAAGGTATCCCGCCGTGCATCCTTGTGTTTGGCCTTATACCCGATCCGCGTATTTCTAAACACCTTGGAAAGCACCCGATTAATCAGATTTTGAGTCAGGCTGACTGAAATAGGTCTTCCGGTGGCCTGGTAGGGCACATCCTTTATTTTTTCGTTGAGCGTCAAACAGGACATTTTTTCCCACAAGGCTTCCTGCCGGAATCGAAGCGGGACTCGGAAATAAAAATCCAGCAAGCGATTGTCGATAAAAAACATGATTCCTTTGAAATAATATCCGTTTATTTGTGCTGAATTATAGGTCGTTCGCGGCTCGCGATTTCTGAAATACCATGAAATAAAGCGATTCACAAAACAGGGATCATCCATTTCATCGAAACTTTGAACAAAAGCCTCTTTTGCCAATACCGCCTGCTTTTTATAATAATCAGTTTTGAGAATCCCGGACCAATTGTCGACACTTTTTTGGCTCAAGCGATCAAAAGTCAATGAAATTTTATCCGTCATGCCCGTTGGATACAACATGTAGGGCTGGATGAGTTTGGTCGAAACGAGTCCGATTGTTCCGCCGTGTGAATAGTTTTTGACCCCGCGATCCAATAAAAAGGGATGATATTTTGTGGATGTGAAACTTTTTATATTGGTTTCTGACGCCGTGAGCCAAACCACGAGCGATAAGATGTCGGAATAGGTGGTGCTGACTCCGGGTTCGGTAATGAATTGGTGGTTAAAAAAACCCAGACGTTCGGAGGTCATTCGTCCATACGTCAAGTCCCGCGACCCTTCAAAACCGTAGGTCACTGTCTCGGCGGAGATGCCTGCCTTCTCCGCAGCGGCAGCAATCAGACGGCTGTCCAGCCCGCCCGACAGAAAGATTTTGATGTCTTTAAAATAAGCAAAGCGTTCTTTAGTGGCCTCGATCAGACGCTGGTTAAATTCCTGGGATATCCCGCGCAAGTCGAGATCAAAATAATTGCCGAAAACCGGCTCCCAATAGGTTTTTTGCTCGGCCTTGAAATCTTCGATAGTAACCATGCTCGCCGGCCCCAGCCTCTGGACACCTTCCAGAAGCGTTCCATCTCCAAACACATAACCAAAGACAAAGAACCGATACAAACTTTGCAAATCAAGTACAGGCTCACGGGACAGACAAACCAGAATCGAACGGATATTTGAGGCCATCACCACGGCCTGTTCTTCCTGATAAAGGTAGAGGTTGTAGAGTGATGAACGGCAGGTATATCCCCTTAAGGCATGGCTTCTTCGGTCATAGATCACCAGGCTGAAATTCCCGTTCAGCGCCTCGATAAAACGATCTCCTTCCGCAAGATATTTTTCCAGCACCCACGATAGGTGATCGACATTAACGATATCACCTTCCAGAACCATCACATGGGAATCCAATTGATGAATGTTTTTTGTTAAACCCGCCTCAAGTGAAACGATACAAACATGGTCATCGACATACACTTCTTTTTTCAGGTCAACGTTGGGCAAAACATTGACTTGCTCCAGTTTCCGAAGCACTTCCTTTTCATGGTATTGCCCACCCTTGTTAGAAGCGTAAACAGCGAACGGCATAATGTCCTCTATGATTGTGGTGCGCTTTTATATTCTCACCCGTAATTTCCCGTTTTTAAACTGGAGTTCCTTCCACACAAAAAAGAGACTCAAAACCACAAACTCCAACCCCACGACTGGAATCCAGAAAAGATGTTGTACGTTTAAGTATAACCCATTAAACGCATAGAGCCCGGCAAATAAAACCATTGGAATCAGCATCACTTTCAAATAATATTCCTTAAAGTTTAACTTTATTTTAATGATGGAATATATGGGCGTAATCAATCCGCTGGTCACTACGACCGTAATCAAAGATCCCAACGCAATGCCGTAGACACCATAGATCCTGACCAGAAAAACACTCAGCCCCAGATTTAACACCATTTCAAAAAATCCCAGCACGCCAAAAAACCGATTATAACCGAGTCCGACAAGCACGTGAATCAGCATGCTTTGACTCATCATAAATGTTTTTGCCAAAATCAGTATCATTAAAACTTCCCAGGAAAGATCGTAACCCTCGCCCATCCAGAGTGCAATAAACTGACGACCAAACAAAAGGGCCATCAAGGTCGTCCCCAGAAAAAAACTCATTGTATACTTCGGCATGATCAGCGCCATTTTTTTAATTTCTTCATGCTGATTATCTGTATTGAGTTTACTTGCGAAAGGAAGGATTGTGGCCCGGAGGTCTTTGGGAATTTTAGCAAGATATCGCAGCAGGCTTTCCGCAATAGAGTAGGCGGCCACGGTTTTCATATCGAGGAACATACCGACTAAAAGGATATCTGTTCGCTCAAGAATTCGAATCGACATTTGTCTCAAAAAATTAAAAAAAGCAAAAACATAAGTGCCTTTCATTGATTTGAAATCAATCCAGGTTTTGGAAAACTGGATAAATGGACAAATTTTTCGCACCTGATAAATCAGAACAGAAGTGAGTATCAAAGTCTCCACCAGCACGGTAAGCGAGGCGATGATCAGACCGTATCCAAGTTTAAGGACAATGATCATCGCCAGACTGCGAAGAATAGAAAAACTGGTATCCACCGTATTAACAAGGACAAACTTCCGCTGACTGACAATCACGCCTCTGAAGATACTGCCAATGGCCCCCACGCAAAAATTAATCGCCACAATCCCGAACAGCATTTTGGTCTCTTCTACATATTCCGGCTGGAGATTAAAGATACGATCGACATTCATGACCAACACCATCAACACCAAAAAGATAACCGGGAAAATAAATCCGTAGGACGCGATTGTTGTATTTAAAAGTCTGTTGGCGGAATCGTATTCTTTTTTCCCGCTATAATCCGCAAAATATTTGGTCACCGTCGTTCGAATGCCAATATCCAGAATGCCATAATACCCGGTCAAGGACATCGCAATAGACCATATGCCGTAGCGTTCATCGCCAAAGGAATGGACAATAATCGGGGTGGCGATAAAGGCCAGAAGATAGGAAAAAAAAGTCCCCGTCCAATTGGCCAAAACAGCGATTCCAAACTCTTTTTTTAAAGACATCTTAATGCACTATTATCGGGAAATATATAATCCGTTTGACGTGGTAAACGAGGTTTAATAAAAACCCTTCGCAGCGCAAACATCCTGGTAGAGGGCGTCGTAGCGTGAAACCATTCTTTTTAGGCTATACTCCTCTTCCACGAGCGTTCGGCCCGCCTTTCCATATTGTATCCTGTTTTCAGGGAAAAGAACCATTTCATGAATGGCCTGAGCCAGGGCTTCAGGGTCTTCGGAAGGAAACAGCAAACCGGTCCGTTCTTGCCTGACCAGTTCAGGATTACCGCCAACATCAGTCGCGATCACCGGCAAAGCACAACTCATCGCTTCAAGGATAGTGTTCGACATCCCCTCACTGAGTGACGGCAGTACAAAAAGATCCATCGTATTCATGACTTCAGGCATATCTGCCCGGCGTCCTGCAAACAACACCTGCGCCTCCATTCCCAAATCTGAAACCAGGGTTTGGAGTTTACTTTTGAGAGGGCCATCGCCAACGAGCATCAGTTTCAAATTGGCCATTTTTTTAGACGCCAAAGCAAATCCCCGAATCAGAAGCGCCTGATTCTTCACCGGCATGAATCTGCCGGCCGTTCCGATAACAATGTCATCTTTTTTATAACCCAATGCCTGCCTTGTGAAGAGGCGGTCTTTTGCGGGGAAAAACCGCTCCGTATCCACCCCGTTGCAAATAACCAGTATCTTCTCTTTGGGAAATTCAACGGTTTCGGCCAGACGCGATCGATGCGGCTCTGAAACAGAAAGCACGCGGTCCGCCAGATGCCAGACCTTCCGTTGTACAGACAGATTCAATCGTTTTTTCTGAATGGTTCCATGCTCACCGTGAATAAGGCCGGGCACCCTGGATAATTTTGCACCGGCGACGCCTTCACACAGCGTGCCCCAGGCATGCGTATGGACAATATCCGCTTGCCAACTTTTGAGTAGCCGACTCAGGCGAAAAGGGAGCCCAAAATCGTTCCCCGGCTTTTTCCCCAAATCAAATAACGACGTCTGTTTTGTATCCACACGTTTTTCCTGGCTGCCTTGACCCACAAAAGCACATATTGCACTTTCAACATGATCCTGGTCGATATGGTTGACGATGTTAATAATGCCGTTCTCAGCCCCTCCCGCACCTAATTGGTGGATGAGGTGCATTACTTTAATTCTGCGCATTTTTATGATCGGGTTAAGGGCATGAATGCTTAGAGGCAACCGCTTCAATTTTTGGATGGGTCTTTAAAAACCAGGTTTCGTACCATAACTGAAACATCAACATCATCCACAATAGCCGCTCGTATTGTCTTTCGCCAGAAAGATGTTGGGCAATGACTTTTTGGACAAACGCAGGATTTAAAATACCGTTGTCCGCGATTCTTTTTTCTGAAAGCGTTTCCATTAACAAGGGCTTTAACGCGCCGCGATACCAATCATTTAACGGAATGGAAAATCCGGTTTTTTGATGTGTAAACACTTCTTCGGGCAACATTTTGTGAAAGGCCTTTTTAAGGATATCCTTCGTACTGTGACCGGTCACTTTCATTTCGGGTGGAATCGTCATCGCCAGCTCAACCAGGTGGTGATCTAAAAATGGCGCCCGCGTTTCCAGAGAATTGGCCATACTCATCCGATCCACCTTGGTCAGAATATCATCCGGCATATATACTTTCATATCAAAATACATGCACTGATTTAAAAGCGCCTGGTCTTCCAATAAAACAGATTCCGCCACGTCATAGGGAGACGCATTTTTGGCTTGTGTTGAAAATTCGAGGGTAAAGAGTTCCCTTAAAATGGTCTCCCGTGTTCCAATGCTGAAAAATGCATAATCGTCATATTTTAAACCTTCCAGAAACGCTTTCCCCTTAAATCCAAAGGGCAGCCTTTCGCCTAAATGCCGTGACATGGCATTCCGAAAGGCCTTGGGCATCCCGGACATAAACCCCCGGTCCAAAATTCTTTGATAACGGGTATACCCCCCAAAAAGTTCATCACCACCATCTCCGGAAATCGCAACCGTCACATGGTTTTTAGTCAGTTGAGAAACCAAAAACGTAGGCAATGCCGACGAGTCTCCAAACGGCTCGTCGAAGGCCCAAAGAATGTCATCAATCAAGCCCAGGGCATCGGGACGGGCAATGAGTTCATGATGATCGGTTCCATATTTTTGGGCGACTGACCGTGCAAAGGGCAACTCACTTTTTTTATCGTTTTCAAGCCCGATCGAAAAGGTTTTTACAGGCGCATTGCTCATCTGGCTCATCAGAGCCACCATAATGCTTGAATCAATTCCACCGCTTAAAAAAGCACCCAGCGGCACATCACTGATCAAACGGTTTTTGACGGAATGACTTAAACTTGCCCTGACCTTTTCACAAAATTCATCCTGGGAAAACGGGCCGGGCTGCTGATAGCGTGCGTTCCAATAGCGCCTCTTCTCTATCTTGTTATTTTGATAGACCAGGTATTCACCGGGAAACAGTTTGTAAACATGCTCATAAATTGCAAAGGGGGCCGGGATATAATTAAACGTAAAATAATGAGACACTGCTCTGGGAGACAATTCTTTTTTAAACTTGGGGTGACACAACATGGATTTGATCTCTGAAGCAAAAATAAAATCACCCTGCATCTCCGTATAATAAAGCGGTTTTTCCCCCATACGGTCCCGTGCCAGTATCAATTTCTGGGCCTTGATATCCCATAAGGCAATGGCAAACATTCCATTTAAATGTTGTAAAAATTCTTCACCATAACTTTCATAGAGATGGACGATCACTTCGGTATCTGTCTGCGTATAGAATTGATGTCCTTTTTGAATTAAGTCTTTCTTTAGATCCAGAAAATTATAAATTTCCCCATTAAAAACGACGACCAGTGATTGGTCTTCGTTATAAATCGGCTGCGAGCCGGAAGAAAGGTCAATAATTTTAAGCCGGCGCATGCCCAAAGCCACAGGACCGTCCAGAAAATAGCCTGCCTCATCGGGCCCCCGGTGATGAATCACATCACACATGGAATGCAAAACAGCCTGGTCCGAACCCCTGATCCCCGACTGCCTATAAAAACCCGTAATGCCACACATCGGCTTTCCTATTAAACCTTGTTCACTGCCCTGTTTGAGTCGCTGGAAGGGATGTCGTATTCTAATTCGACTTCTTCGTCCTCTTCTTCAGATGCTTTTTCGATGCTTTGTTTCAGAATTTCATTCTGCTGGATGTTGCTTAAAGCCGTCGCCAAGGCGCAGTACCAATATACCCCTTCCCCATAAATACGACTTCCAAAGGTCGCGGACACCAGGAAACCGACGAGAGCCACTTCAATCGCCACGCTTTCAACATAATAAAAGTTGTCGTGATCCGTTCCGGAACGGCGCCGGATTTTATGGAGTTCTAAAAACGTACTGAAATAAAAAATAAAAAACAGAAAAAACCCCTGAATACCCCAATCTGTCGCCATGAGTAGAAATGTGTTGTGGACAGAACGGGGTTCCCCTCCATGTTTTTCAACAATTTCAGGAATATAAACATGACTATAGGCTTGAAAACCACCGCCGCCTTTTCCAAAGGGATAATCCGAAACCATTTTCAACGCGCCAACCCACGAGTCGATCCTTCCCATTGCCGAGCCGTCCTCTTCATAGCTCTGAATGGTTTGCAGCCGGTTTAATATACGTTCATCCGCCAGGAAGGTAAACAATACGCCTGCCAAAACAAGTCCGATTATGATCCGGCTTCTGTTTTGGCTTTTACTAAGGACAAGAATCGTCACCAACATCAAAGCGATTCCCAAAAAAGCCCCGCGGCTGTTACACAATACCAGTGCATTTAAAATAAAAGGGGCCGCAGCAATTGCCCCGAGCTTCTCCCATTTATTCCCAAAGAGCGTCAGGTTTCCAATAAACGGAAGGCTCATGATGAGATGATTGGCCAGGTGATTGCTTCCCCGGATACCGGGGGCGCCAATATTTTCAAGGCGTCCGCCCACCATATCCCCTTTGGTATAGGCCAACCAGCCGAGCAAAAAATTACCCCATATCTGCACCCAGATAAACATGCGGTAGTGCATGCGGGTTTTGACAATGTTGACAATCAGGTAGTACAGGACAACCAGTTTAATAAAGTCGACGACGGCTTCCTGATTTTCTTTGGGGTCCGCCGCAAAAAGACTGACAAACAACATATTGATGATAATAAGAATCAGCCATTTTAACTGGGGTATTCTGGAAAATGCTTCTTTCGCGTAACTTCCTCTTTTGAGTAAATAACTCGCTAACAGCACGATGGCCGCGTAAAAAGACCAGCGGTACAGCCCGACCTTGACGCCTCTGGCCCACGAAAACTGGGTATAAAAAGTAAACATATAGGTTAACAAACCGATGATGGGACCCTTGATAAAAGTGGTTCCCAAACCCCCGATATAGATAATCAACCACAGTAAACCTGTTTTTGAAACAGCCATGAGATCAAGTTTCCCTGGAATACATGGTTTGTGGAAATGCCGTCCGGGTGCATATTTCCTGAAACACTTCTCCGACATGCGGCCAGGTGCAATTTCCTCTGACAAAATCAGAGGCATTTTGGCCAATCATTTTCCTTCTCTCCTCCTGGCCGAGCAAGCTTATAATCTCCTGGCTGAAACCAGATGCACCATCTTTTAAAATAATGTTTTCCCCGTCTTTAACAGATAGTCCTTCCGCCCCGATCGATGTTGAAAGAATGGCTTTTCCCATCGCCATGGCTTCATAAATCTTCATACGGGTGCCCCCGCCGATTCTGATCGGGACAATGTAAAGTGCCGCTTTGGCAATATAAGGGCGGACATCTTTTACCCAGCCAGTCAACTGAACTTCAGATACGCGGGTCAGTATTCTTTTTAAACGGGGGGAAGGGTTCCTTCCGACCACCTTCAAAACAATGTCCGGGATCGTTTTTTTGATTGAAGGCAGAATATCATGGATAAAAAAAATCACGGCATCCTCGTTCGGAAGCCAATCCATCGATCCCACAAAAACCAGTGTGTTGGCTTCTATTTTTTCGGCTCGGGGCGTGTAATAATCGATATCGACCCCCGTTGGAATTTCCGCCACATTCTCCAATCCATACAAGGATTGAAAAGTGGCACGATCCTGTTTTGAAACAGCAATCACCGTGGTAAATTTACTGCAAATCCATTTCTCGAAATAAAACAGTTTTTTCCACTGCAGCCACCAGAATAGTTTCGATATAACACCGCGTGCCCCTTCAAAATGTCTTTTACACACCTGAGATTCCACATTGTGCTGGAATAAAATAGACGGCGTCCCGCCAATATTTTTAAAATTCAGCGCCGATTGGATAAAATCACACACCACCAGGTCATATTTTTCTTTTTCATGCGCATCTTCGACCGCCAACTGCAACGCTCTGGAATGGTCATTGAGCACCGAAACCGGAAATAAAGAGAACATTTGGAAAAAGAGCCGCATAAAAAAAAGGGGAGAATATTTTTTGATTTCTTTCCAGGAAACAGGGATAAACCGGGTGCACAGCGTTTGTATTTCAGATAAATAAGGGCTGTCTTTCGGCGACTCAACATTTGAAATCAGCGTAATTTCGTTGATCTTGGCCAATTGCTCCAAGATTTTTCCTGTCCGGATTTTCCCGCCCGTGTCCATGGGCAAAAGAAAGCGTTGCGATAGAAAAAGAATCTTCATCCCTTACCAGCAAACCCCCTCATATCCGCTTGAGGCGTCGTCAAGGTTTTTAAAGATCCGAACCAAATCAAACACCCGCTTTTCACTGGAGATGTTTTTCATAATATAGTCGGCTTCTTCCGCCTTATTGCCAATTACAATCAGGTCGGATTCTGCCATCAGCTCATCGATATCACCCGTCATCAGCATGGAAATGTGCGGGATTTCCTTTTCAATGTATTCCTTGTTTGCGCCGAACAGCTTGGCCAGAGAAACATTCCGGTCAAAGATTTTCACCTGAAACCCTTTTCCGATCAGCGACTCCACCAATTCTACCAAAGGAGACTCCCTTAAATCGTCCGTTCCCGCTTTAAAACTCAAACCCACAAAGCCCACCCTTTTGGTCCCGGACCGAATAATTTTATTCACTACCCGTTCAATCTGCACTTTATTGCTGGGCAAAATCGCATTCAGCAAGGGCACATCGACATCCTGCGTTTTGGCCTTGTACGTCAAGGCCCTGAGATCTTTCGGAAGACAAGATCCCCCAAAAGCAAAACCCGGTTTTAAATAATATGAGGAGATGTTTAACTTGTCGTCCATGCAAAAAATTTCCATGACTTTATGGCTGTCGATCCCCAGCGTTTTGCAGATACCACCGATCTCGTTGGCAAAAGTCACCTTGGCCGCGTGAAAACAATTACAGGCATATTTCATCATTTCCGCGGTTTTGATGTCCGTTCTTTCCAGAGGCGCCTCTAAAAACGTATACATCTCGCATAAAACATCCCCGCTTTTTTGATCATATTGACCAATGACGGTCATGGGCGGGTTAAAAAAATCTTCCACCGAAGTGCTTTCTCTTAAAAATTCAGGATTCATCGCAATGCCAAAATCCTCCCCCACACGCTTTCCCGAAGCTTCTTCCAAAGCGGACAGGATGACGTCCTCAACACTGCCGGGGAGCATGGTGCTTCTGGCCACCACCACATGGTAGGATTTCTTTTTGGCAAGACTGTGTCCTATCTCGGAAGCGCAACGCCTGACATAATCCAGTTTTAAACTCCCGTTTTCGTGACTGGGTGTCCCGACACAAATCAAAGAAATATCGGTTTGCAGAACCGCCTTTTCGGTATCCGTCGTCGCACTAAGCTGACCAGGATGATACTGATCCGTTGTAACCGTATCAGAAATAATTTGGCCGATGTCCTTCTCAACGATGGGACTTTTCCCGGCGTTGATCAAATCCACCTTCACAGCATTGACATCCACGCCAACCACCTCATGTCCCACTTTTGCCAGACAGGCCGCTGACACGCAGCCCACATAACCCAATCCAAAAACCGAAATTTTCAAAGCGATCTCCTTTTATTCATCTCTATTGAATTCATTATCATTGTCGCGGTCAAACGCCTGAGCTGCTCATGATCCAGCGAATTATCCGATAAATATCGCTTGATCAGTTCGCGTAAACGGGTTTGATCAGAAACCAGTCGAAAATATTCAAAATCCTGAATGCCTCTTCGAATGGCCTTTAGGCGCAAGGACGCCACCGGCCCCAATACCCCGTTCTTATTCTGAGGATACACTAAAAAATCACGCCCATCTGAAACCACCGCATTCTTCTTAATTGTACTCCAAAACACCAGTCCGTCTTCATTTCGCAACCAGGCCCGCCAACCATAGTGCATCGCCTTTCTGAGCGGTTCATCAATCAGAGGCATACGGGTTCCGGCCATGTATTCAAAAATCGACTTCCCTTGTACTTTCAGGGCCTTTGCCTTTTGCCGGGGCAAGGCATCATCCATCGAGTGTTTCGAAATGACCCAGATATCGACAGGAGACAGTATGGTTTCACCACGATTGGCCTTAAAATCCTTATCAGGGTGACCTCTGTGTTTCTCACAATAAAAGTGGGAGATGTCCATCCGAAACTTAAAACGGGGACTGCGCTGAAAAACACCGTGCGTCAAATCGGCATAATATCTGAGTGCTTTATAATCTTTTTCACCTTTGGGTTCATCCAGATTCCAGGGAATACGATTATTTTTCCTCGGCTTTTGATTTAGAAAAATTTGAAAGACTGTTTGCTCCCAGCCTTTCTCCTTAAAATGGGTCATGAACGCTTCGGCGATCACACGCCATTCCGTTTCGTATTTTTCCCGGTCATTTTGATAATTCGAAAAATCAGAGGGCCATTCCGGATTAAAAGGAAGATATTGATGAGAGACAGGTCTTTTATTGTCAAAAAGCGAACCGCTAAAAAGCGGGCCGTAGAAGGCATCATACGGACGCCAATCCTTAACGTGTATTTCCTCACCTGCGCCGGATAATACAGGCGCCATGCCCGGATGCGGCCGTCCCCGTTGGCTTTTGTATGGGAGAGGATTAAACAACATGCGGTGCTTTCTTGAAAAGAGATAAAAATTCATGGCAAGTCGTCGGCCGGCAGCAGAATCTGCTTTCACATCCGCCTCTTTTAAAAACCCAAGCCCGTAATTATTTAAATCCACCGTCAGTGATGGTTCTTGCGGCAATGTAAAGGGATAAACAGTCACTGTTATTTTAATAGAATAAACAAGGTCATCGTCATCATGGAGCGTCAGTCGGCCTTGATATTTTCCCGGCAAAGTCTGTTTAGGAATCAATACATCCACCCAGACCACTTGAGCCATCCTGCTTTTCGTGGAAGGAGTCAGTTGAAAACGGCTTCCCGGCGCCAATGGAAGCAGGCAGTCCGGCGGGTCGGACTGCTGACAGGTCTCCAGGGTCAACAACTGCACATTGTGTTGTCCAAAGGGAGATGGGCCTTCAAAATCTTCAATTTTAAAATGAAAGGCGGAGCCGATTTTCTTCACCTCATTGAGAACCAGCTGAAAGGAGAGGGTTTCATTCCCTGCACCGGCAAGCGCAATGGCTTCCCCGGACGGGACAGGCTGAAACGCCCGCTGATTTGAAGGGTGATACTTCACCGTTTGCGAAGTATATAAAACGTCTATTGCTTCTCCGTTTGCGGGGAAACACATGCACATTATCAAAAAAAAGAAACAGCGGCTCTTTTTCACGGGCGGGTCCTGTCCTGACTGATCGAATGGGCCTGAATCAATTTCTGTTTTAATATCTTCCCGGATTCATTTTTGGGTAAATCGGGCATCCATTCAAAAACGTGTGGAATTTTATATGGCGGCAAATATTCTTCACAATATTTCATCAAGTCTTCTGTCTTGAGATCCACATTCGGGCCTAAAACAATACAGGCTTTAATCGCCTCGCCCAATGTGTCCTCAGGGATTCCGATTACAGCCGCCTCATGAATGCCCGGATGATGATGCAAGACCTCTTCAATTTCTTTTGGGCTCACTTTGTGGATACCGCTTTTAATCAGGTCTTTTTTTCTGCCGGTCACGTAAAAAAAACCTTCATGGTCCATGCGGCCTAAATCCCCGGTATAATACCATCCCTTTTTTAAAACCTTTCGAGTCTCTTCAGGATTCCGCCAATATCCGCACATCATATTGCTTCCCCTGGCGACAATTTCACCTTCTTCCCCAGTGGCCGCTTCCTGACCGTTATCTCGCATAATCTTCATCTCAACATTGGGGATTGGTTTTCCAATCGAAGTCATCTTTTCTGAAAATTTTTCGGGCATCAAATAGGAAAGCCGCGCCGATGCTTCCGTCGCACCGTACATAATAAAAATGCGTTTGTCCGGAAATTTTTTCAACAATTTTTCTTTCACAAAAACCGGCATATGCCCCCCGGCCTGTGTGAGATATCGGAGATCTGGAAAATTCATTCTGGCAATGGATGATTGATTCAACAAAATCGAAAATGTAGAAGGCACACCCGCAAAACCGGTGACCGCCTCATCTATCATGGATTTTAAAACGGCATTGGGAAAGGTAAAGCGATTATCGAGTACGATCGATCCGCCAACGGAAAAATGGAGATTAAGCAAGGTTTTTCCATAGACATAATAAAAAGGCAAAACCACCATGCCTCTGTCCTGGGCATTCAATTCAAGATAGCTCACAATAGAACGGGTATTGGAAACCACGTTCAAATGACTGAGGGTGACACCCTTGGGCGTTCCGGTACTGCCGGACGTATAAATGATGGACGACAAATCCATATCCACCTGAGTAGTTTGAGGCCGGGTTGAAGGATATGCGGGTGTGATCTCCTCTAAACACATCCCCCCTTCACCCAGAGCGTCTTTTTGCTCTGACGCAGTATCGGCCGACAAAATGATCGGAACCCACTCTTTAAGTGCAGACAACACTTCCGGGGATCTTAAAAAATGTTTTTCAGAAATTAATATTTTCGGATCCGCGTCCTTTAAAACAGGACACACTTCATTGATTGCAATGCCGGTATTTACGGGTACGACAACAGCGCCTGCCTTTAATATCCCGTAATAACAGGCAATATAATATATTGAATTTCTCAGCAAAAGGGACACGCGATCGCCCCGCTTCACGCCCTTGTCCAAAAACCAGTGTGCGATCTGATTGGCCTGAATCTCCACTTCACGATACGACCACCGCTTCCGCCCGTGGATGACTGCGATTTTTTCTGGAAACTGATCGGCGCTCTGTTCTAAAAAATGGTGAATTAAGTAGCTCATGACAATAATTGGAGCGGAGCATGTGGAAGAATCGTGACATTGCACTGCTCCCCGAAACGGCTTTTTATCATATTCAGCACATCGCCCCAGTTTGTTTTGAAGGGGTAACTTTCGTGAAAAATTTTCCGGTATTCTGCAGGATTGACGTTTTGAGAAAAAAAGATCAACGCATTCTCTTTCAGAAAACGGCGTTGTACAGGCGGCTTGTAAAGACGCATCCCGGGACCAAAAAGGGAATGATGGCCAAGACCATTTGAACAACAACTGGTTAAAATGATCAGTCCGTCTTTTTTAACAATAGGCTCTTTGATTGATTTCAAAGGGGTAAATGCCGTATCAGCCTGGAGTAATTCTGAATCTTTAGGGTAGGCATTCAAAATTAAGACATCCGCATCCCGCGGGACAGGGGTATTATAAATTTCGCGCCCGAAGTCCACCCCCTTACGGTGAGCCTTGACCAAATCTCCAGCGAACAAGCCGGCCGGCATTCGTTTGGCATTGGGAACAACCCCGACAAAAAAATCTACACCGACTTGCTGAACCACATTTTCCAGTTCCAGGCGGAACTTGTTGTTCTTCACCTCGTTGACGCCTCCACGAAGCCCCATCATGACAAATTTATGGCTGCGCTCCAGTGTTGCAATATCTGAAAGGCCCGGCAAAACCAATTTTCCACCGGCACTGAATCCCGCAAAATGGTGGGGCATAATACTGCCGATTGTGATCTTAAAATCGGCATGATAAAAATCCCGATTCACCTGAAACGGGGTCTTTCCAAGTAAAATACCCGTATCCACCAAATTGTCATATGGATTGTGATTCAATACCCAATATTCACTAGCAATGGCTTTTCCCAGCTTCCGTTCTACATCTTCACGAAGCATGGGCGCATGGGCGCCATTGCAAATAATGAAAAAGATATTTTCCTTGGATACGCCCGCACGGAGCAAGCGTCGGAGCACAGCATTCAACACCCCTTCCAATATTGAAGGGCGGGTAATATCCTCAATGGCAATCGCCACTCGGGATTTCCCCTGGGCCAGTTTTTCAAGGGGTTCACATCCGATCGGCTGAGACAGCGCAGACTCAATCTCTGTTTCGCTTAAACCCGGCGCGTCTGTTATCGCACAATAGGATATATTCCAGCCTTCGGGCATTTCGAGCCTGAATTCACCCTCGTCATACCATGCCCCCCAAGGTAAATGTGGAACCGCATTCATATCAAGACCGGTTTTCCTGTTTGTTTTCGACATAGTCTTTTATGGCTTCCAGGGTATCAAAATTATCCGGCATTAAATCGTCTTCTTCGACCGTAATGTCGTACGTTTCCTCCAAAAAAGCCACCAGGGCCTGAATCCCCAATGAATCGATAATCCCCTCTTCCAGCAAGGAATCCGTTTCGTCAATCTTCATATCGGCATCCATCATGTTTTCTTTGATCAAAAAAGCTCGGATCGTTTCAATTACCTCCATCGACTTTCTCCCTGATTATGAATTGAGTTGGCCAAAATATCACACATCCCGATCTCCGACGGTCATATACCAATTTGAGCCATTGAGCCAGGTATCACTTAAGGGGGTCCCTTTTTTCGCGTAGGCAAATACCGAAGAATGATCAGGCCGTAATTTAAACCCTTTGGATACAAACACCGGAATCAAGGGATGCGTGTCCATGAAAATTGCGGAAATGGAATGCACCTTTTTTTCCCTCAGATATGCTATCCATTTCTCCACCAGGCAATGCTCCGGCTCCGCCTGCCTCAAACACAGCATATCCTTAAACAAAACCATGTTTTCCGATATCGTGTATAAAATATACCCTGTTAACACTCCTTTTTTACGAAGCTCATAGCGTTCTGTTTGATAAAGCGGATTTTCATAATACCGCCAGTTGAGGTAGGCGGAGGAACGGTCCCCAATCACGGAGTATTTTTCCGCCACTCTGTTATAAAAATGATCATATTCCTGTGAAAAAGGTTGATCTTCAACAGGAAAACCGTCATATCCCCTGTCATTATTCCTGATCAATAAATCATTCAACCACAACGCCGCATTTCCAAAAGGCTGCACCATCTGCCTCAGGTTTTCATTTGCCAGACGCTGTCTTAAAAAGGTATCCGCACGCAATAATTTAACATAGCGTTTCATTTTACCGATGCAGTGATGTCCGACGGCTTCATGGACTGTTTTCATCCGGTCATTGGGATGTGCGTAAAAGGCCGGGATATGGCCCTCATCGACCGAATCTTTTGCTTTTCGCCGCAACTTCATGGCGACACCGAGGGTCCTGAATTTTTTATCAACTGAAAAATCCCCACAATTCCATACCAGGATATCTTCCCCATTCACTCGGATTCGTCTGGGGAGGACACAAGTAAACGCCACTTCTTGCCCTGTCTTTTCATCCACAACAAACCAGGCCCTGGCCAAGCCTGCCGGGTTTTTAAGATACAACCATTCGAAACGCGCCCGACTGACCTTCTTCTTTCGGTTTCGATTAAGCAGATCCGTGAATACATCAATATCTTTTTCTATTTCCGCATCAATAATACGTATCGGCATATGCTCATTTTCAGGCCTTTGAAATCAGGCGCTCAATATCCATTTGGTAAATCACTTCTGAAAGATGGGGTGTAATTCGGATTCGTTTAAGTTCAAATAAATCGGCGTCTCCTCTGACAATACCGTTATTAGAGGTCGTTGAAGTGATGTATCCCGCATCCATTACCAACTTTTTAATTTCGGGATTATAATAACTGTAGTTTCCCCCATTGGGGTAGGAAAAATGCCGGACTTCGGCGCCTAACTGCGACTCCAAAACCTGCTTACACTGAACGATTTCATCTTTCGCATCCTGAAGCGAGGCATTGGGCAAATTAATATGGGTCATCGTGTGCGAGGCGATGGTCATCCCATTATTGTGCATTTCTCTTGCTTGATCCCAGGACAGCATGACCATTTTTGCTTTCTCGTCAATATCCGTCACATCGGACATTTCAGCCCTCAAGCGCGTCCGAATGGCTTCACGCGTTTTTAGTTCATTCGATTTAATGAGCGCCGTAATTTTGCGAATCGCCTGCCACCGTTCCGTCCGGTTTGTCCACTGGAAACCCCATTCCCGTTCACCCGTGTTAATGTTCAAGGATGTTTTATTTGTATGCTCGATCAGATAAATCACCTCGAACAACCAGAGCGGCTCTCCGTCTCCAAGACAGCCTGCGGCCACGTAAAATGTCCCGGTGACGCCATATTTTTTTAAAATCCGGTAGGCCCGGAAATTATCCCGATATCCGTCATCAAAGGTCAGTACAACAGAACGCGGTGGAAATTTTTTCCCTTGCCTTAAACTGTCTGAGACTTGGTCCAGATCGATGACATTGTAATGACGGCTCAGGTATTGGATCTGGTGTTCAAAAATAGATTCACTCAGACAAATAGATGGACTGGCGTAAAAATTATCTTCCGGGTTAGTAATCGCATGATACCTCAAAATAGAAACTGTATCCCGACTTGAGATATTCCTGCATAAAGACATAAAACCGCTTGCGAGCAGGAAGTCCTTAATTTTGCGAGACTGATTCACCGTGTTCCCTTAAACATCACTCAAGCATGACTTATTTAATATAGCCATTATTTTCCAGATAAAGCAGGATTTCCTGCGTGGCTTCTTCCGGGGTCAAGCCGGATGAATCAATCGTCAGCTCTGGAGATTCCGGAAGTTCATAGGGGTCGTCAATACCTGTAAACCCTTTAATTAAACCGGCCTTTGCTTTTGCGTACAACCCTTTTCGGTCCCGCTGTTCACAAACCGCCAACGGGGTTGAAACATGCACTTCTACATACTTTCCATATCGGGAGATGAGTGCCCGGTTATAATCCCGTGTCACCTTGTAAGGCGCAATAGGCGCGCAAATCGCGATCCCGCCGTTCTTTGTAATTTCGCTGGCCACGAACCCGATCCGTTTCACATTAATATCCCGGTGCGCTTTCGAAAAACCCAGTTCGCTCGACAAGTGTTTTCTTACAATATCCCCATCCAGGAGTGTGACGGGTCGGCCGCGCATTTCCAATAGCTTTACGAGCAACACATTGGCTATCGTTGATTTTCCTGCGCCAGACAAGCCTGTGAAGAATATCGTGATGCCCTGTTTGTCCTTGGATAAATACGATTTTCTAAGTTCCTCCACCACGGAAACGTGTGAAAACCACTCTGGGATTTGAATGCCTTCCGTCAGCCTCCGATTTAGCTCCTCCGGTGAAATATCCCGCGTTTTTTGATCTTTTCCCACAGCATCGACAGACAGGTACTGTGCCTTTTCTTCCACAAAGACCATCTTTTTCACAGGCAGTTTCTCAATGCCGATCTCATCAAAATACGACGCACATGATTCCCGTAAAACAACCGCCGCGCCTTGGAGCGGGCCCGCATCTGTCCGGTCGGTTTCACGTTCACCGGTCAGGCTCATAAAATACCCGCATCCGTAATTTCGTCTCATAATCCCGTGGAGTATTTCTTCCCGGGTACCTGCATTTTTCGAAGCAAAGGGCAGCAGGCTGAACATCATAATGTTCGGGGGATACTTCTTTGCAATTTCTATATAGCAGCGTATCCGGGTGTGGTAGTCTTTTTCTGCGGGTTTCGTAAGTCCCACAGCGGGATGTAATAATAAGTTGGCATCCACAGACTTGATCGCCCGGAGCGTCATTTCCTGCTCTGCCCGATGAAGGGGCGCATTGGTTTGAAAGGCTACAATACGACGCCAGCCCAATTGGTTAAATTTTGAACGAAGGGCCGCCGGCGTAAGTCTGAACATTTTGTAATCATAATGAACAGGAAGCTGAAGCCCTTCGACTTTTCCCCCGGCATAATAGTTTTGGGTCTTTTGAAATAGCGATCGGACACCTCGGTGTGATTCATTCGTGGTGCCAAAAAGCTTTTCTGCCGCCTTCTTTTTATCAACCGGCCAGATATCTTCTATCGTCATTACAGCCAACAAACAGCCTTCCTGGTCTCTGAGGGCGACTTTTTGATCCCTGGAAAGAGAGGCGGCTTTTTCCTCGGAAATGTCCAGGGTAATCGGAAGCGGCCACAGCAATCCGTTTTTTAAACGCAACTGATCCAGGACGGAGTGGTATTCGTCCTCGTTCATAAATCCTGCCAGTGGAGAAAATCCCCCATTGAGCAGTAACTCCAGATCACAGATTTGGCTTGGCCTTAGGTCAATGGACTGAAAAGACATTGAATCTTTCTTTAGCGCCGCACTTCTTTCTGACGAAACAAGCAGTGCCGAAAGGGAACCGCCATACGGACTAATCAATTGTTTCAAAAAACGCCTCCATATTTAAAAAAAGTGCCAGAATGCAAGTTCAAGTCCGCTCCAGTTTTTCCCAGGTAACGGGTTGAAGGTCTGCCAAACCGCGTATAATACCCAACAGCGCGGCCAGGTTCACCAAGCAAAAATAATACGGCAGGGCAAACACCCCCTTGGCTTCAATATTCGTAAATAAACCCACCACTGCGAGGGCATAAAAAATGACCTGTCCTAAAAAAAACACCTGATAAATCGGGGTTCCCAGCAGCGCAAGGTTTGCCATAAACAAAAGGATTAATTGAACAGGGATAAACCACCTGAATAATTTATGGAACACATATTTTAAAGACAAACCCGGTTGTTCCATAAAGTGCGGTAAACCCTCCCCTTGTTTCAAGGCTTGAACGGCCCCGGCAATGACCCTCACCTTTCTTTTGAATTCATCCGTTGTCGTTGTGGATCCGGATTCATAGGCCAAAGCTTCGGGTTCATAAACAATGCGGTAACCCTGTTTTGCAACATTCATTGAAATGACAAAATCATCCAGAATAATGTTATCAGAAGGCGGCTTGAACAGCTCGGTCCGGATGGCATACATCGCCCCGTCCACCCCGACCATTGATCCCAGCTCGGTCTCCTTTTCCTGAATAAAACGTTCATAACGATAATAGGTGCCTTCTGATTTCCCATAATAAATATAGTCATTTTGCAAGATCACATCTCCACTGACCGCACCAACGGCAGGGTCAGCAAAATTCCTCACCAGCTTTTTAATGGCAATCGGATCGTACATCGTATTGGCATCCGACAGAACAGTAACCTCCGTCTGGATTTCCGGCATCGTTCTATTAAGTACAGAGACCTTCCCTCTCCGCGGCGAATAGGCATACCAGGAAACGCCCTCTTTTTCGTATTTGCGGATAATTTCGTTGGTTCGATCCGTAGAGCCATCCGAGCCGATCACGATTTTCAGTTTTTCCTTTGGATAATCCAGTGCCAGCGCATTCTTGATTTTCTCCTCAATCACCTGATCTTCGTTATAAGCGGCGATCAACAAGGACACCGTCGGGCAATATGTCTCTTTAAGCACTTTTTTTCTGAAGGGAAAAGACAGCAGAACTAAAAAAAACGGGTAGCCAACATAGACGGCCACAATCACACCACTGGCTCCCCACAGCGTGATTTCTGCCAAAGATGGAAACCGTTTCAGGGCCAATCCGAAGAAAAAGAAACAGGCCAGGAAAATAAAAATACCTATTTTAGATATTTTAAGTCCTGAAAGACCTGTCTGTGATGCACGCGCACGCTCCGGCTCCCAGGTCACCTGGGAAGTTCCTCTGATGCCTCTATATATCCCGATTAAAGAAGCCACATTTGAAAGCGTGAAATAATAGGGCGCCTGAAAAATTTTATTTTGCCAGCCCATAAACGTGAAACAGCCGCCGACAAGGGTCATCAACACAAACAACACCTGAAATCCGAAAAGGACTTGATAAATACGGCCCGCCTCAAAAAGAAAAATATTACTAACAAAAGCCGTCGTCATCATCACGGGAACAAGCCATCGCAACAACTTGTGTGAAATTAATGCCAGGGAAAAGGTCCCAAACCGGAAAGGGTTTAAAAGGGCTTGAACGCGAAACAGTCCGCGCCAGCTTCGGCTCACGATTCTTACCCGGCGGCGGAACTCTCCTCGAAAACTGGATGCAGTTTCCTCATAACAGACCGCCTCCGGTTCGTATATCCCGCGATATTTTTTAAAAATAATCTGTAATGGATTTACAAAATCGTTGATATCGGTGGATTTCAAAGGAGAATACAGTGTATTGCGAATGGCATAAATCGCTCCGTCCGCGCCAACCATTGAGCCCAAGCGCGACTCCATTTTTTTAATGGCGATTTCATAAGTCCAGTACAGGTTCTCCAAAACACTGACCGAAGATTCTTCTGAAGTCAGGTACCTGGATTCTCCAGTTACATATCCTACTTTAGGATCATTAAAATTACGAACCAGTTTTCTGACCGCATCAGGTTCATACATTGCGTTCGCGTCTGAAAAAACAATGATTTCTCCAGTTGCTTTTTGAACCGCATGGTTCAAACCCAGTGTC
>CALZIJ010000010.1 GCA_945787655.1 Nitrospiria bacterium
ACTGCGTAGCATCTTGTTAAAAGAGTCAGACGATTGTGCAAATTTATTTGCCTTCTTCTTATCCTCTTTTTCAAAAAGATAAGTCTGTAATTTCTGGAATAAGAGACTAAAATATATTTTGTCTTTAATCGCTGGGACATATTCAAACTGAAAGCTACTCAAAAAACGTGTAACTTGAGCACTGCCCTTTAAGTCAGTCTGATAAATATATTCCCCCTCAAAATTATTTTTTTTGAAAATGACCTTGAAATCCAAAATTTTTCAGGTAACCCACGCTGTTTCTTCTCATTATTAAAAAACAATTTTATTGAAATAACCTCATCTGACCGCCTTAAATCCCGAAGATTTTCATCACTAACACCCTCATCTCTCACCCTCGTAGCTTGTTGCGCCTTTCTGTTTTCTATGTCTTCGTCAAACCTGTTTGCTACAATTTTCGAGAAATCTCTGTTTTTGTCAAATTGGATTCCCGGCGATATTTCATTATTAAAAAACAGATTCAAGGCTCTTAAAACATTCGATTTTCCAGAATCATTTGCTCCTGAAAAGACATTCAAATCTTTTAAATTATCTATTTTTACTTTTTCTTGGTCTTTGCCACCATCAAAAGACCTAAAATGTTTTATTTCAATTTTTTCAATAATGTTCATAATTTTCCTAAATAACGAAACACCGTCCGTTCCGTAACACCTAGAGCGGTCGCGAATTCTTTTTCCTTTAACCCTTTCGCTTTTAAGGCTCTGGCACGTTCGAGCTCGGCTTTGGTCATGCCTTTTTTCCTGCCTTTGTATACGCCTTTTTCTTTGGCAACGGCAATCCCTACGACTTGTTTTGCTTTGAAGTATTGTAACTCTATTTCATCGATTCCCCCAAAAAACCGCGACCAAGATGCCCAACCGCGCCGGATAAGGTCAATTTTCTGCGTAACAGACACCACACGAACACCACTTTCACACCATTGGGAAATAGTATTGATATCATCGCGCATAGACCGTGCGATACGATCCAGCTTCCAGACAACAACCGTTTTAACTGTTCCTAAAATATCGCCTCTGAAAGAGTGCTGAACCCCTCACGGCTTAGGTTCGCCCCCATCTCTTCGTCCACTCAAACCATTGTTTGCTCCAACGCATGGTCGTGAGCTGTGAGCCACGCGGAAATATCTGGCCTTTGGCCACCGCTGTTATGGTCATCGGAAGAAAAACGAATGCAAACACCTAATCCTCATTATGTATTGTCACTCATTATATGACGGGCAGGGTCTTGCCTGCATCCAAGGACCCGCACAATCAGAACACGTTTACCAATCGGCTGATAATAAATTGAGTGAGAACGATATTCATAGCGGAATAACCTTTGAATGATAAAGCCGTAATCATCAACTCGGATTATCCGACAGAAGTTTAAAACAGTCATGTAAACCGGAGAGGTAGTCCTGCGCTGTTTGTATGCCAAAATTAAGAATTGAGTATTCGTAAATATCCTCAATTTCATGTTCGGCTTTATTCGTTAGTTGATAATTTCCCATCCTGTTTCAGCCTGTGTTCTACGCGCTTCATAATATCGGGTACGGTGTTTTTGCTCATACCGCTATCTATACCTTCCTCAATTAAGGATCGTAGCTCCTGCTCCACAAGCCTGCGGTCTTGGTCTTTACGTATCAGGTCACGGAAATATTCGCTATCATTTCCGTAACGCCCGCTTTCAATTTGTGCCTTTACCCACTCTTCCATTGCATCGGGGATCGTGATTGTTTTGCGCATCATTGCCATATTGGACACTCCTTTTAAGGTATGTTTATAATCATACTTTAATCATATCATACTAGAGAAAGAACGCAATGTCTATATTCATGACACATAGAGTACACCTTAAATTTCAACAGGCCGACTTAATAGCGCAACTTGAAATACCTGCCTGTTTCCCGGCAAAAATCCTAAACGACATTTGTCAGTCACGACAGGGAAGAACAATACTGTTGCTCTCAAAAAAAGACGAGGCAGTTTAAAACCCCTGCCGACGCCAACGGAAAAACATCATCGTCTGCATGAGCCGCCTTTTCCCGAAAAAAACCGATCTTAACAATCAGGGTTGAACGGTAATCTGGACGCTTTCCGTCGTTTCCCGGTAGTTGGTCTGGTCGGCATGAAATTGAAGCGTATGATTCCCCACACCCAGATTGGATGCAGGCAGTGTCCAGGTATATCGGCAAAAAGAGACCTCTGTGTCGTTGCTCTTGTCGAGCCCCAAAGCCGCCCCCCCGGAAGTCCACCACCAATCCGCGCAATTGCAGTCGTCTCCACCGCAACCGCTCTCTCCGCCGCGGATTTCCGCTTCGAGGTCAATGGTTGCGCTTTCCGAGAAAACCGCCCCTTCCAGCGGTTGATGAATGGTCAGCGTGTGCGTGCACCCAAAGGTAAACAGAACAAGAAAAACAAATAAAGATAACTTCATATGTCGATACATGGCCGTCCCTCCTGTTTTTTTCCTGATTAACCGTTTTTATGAAAACGACTTCTCTCACCCGGTCGTTTGCAACGATCCCGGTTGCTGTCTATTCATTTATTTCGTGAAGTCGATATGGGGCTTGCCCGCCCTCTAAACCAATGAGGACAATAATCTATTGTAGGCATATGGAATGAGAAGTCAATGCCCTTCTTAAGGGGGAGGGGACTGACTCAGGAAACCGGACCGTCCCAATACTAAAGTTGGATTTAATACACGATTTGAACCAGGACCAATCCATGCGCGGGCGCGGTCGGGCCGGCTTTTGTCCGGTCTTCGGCGGACAGGATTTCGGCCACTTCATTGGCCTTCCTCTTTCCCCGGCCCACTTCGACAAGAAACCCGACTATGTTTCGGACCATGTAGCGTAAAAAGCGTTGGGCTTGCAGGGTGATGTCAATTTCCGCCCCGTTCTGTGTTATCTGAATCGGCTCTAAATAAATATCGTGGTCGGGGGCGTCGGTATCCGCCGCACAAAAAGAGGTGAAACAATGCCTTCCCTCAAACGCTTTTGCCGCCAGCCGCATCTCGCCAAGATCTAAATCAGAACGTACCCACCAGTGCGCATGCCGTAAAAGCGGTGCGCGGTATTTTGCATTGAAAAGTTGATAGCGATAGGTTTTCATCTTGGCCCCGAATCGGGCATGGAAGTCCTCACCCGTTAAAACAGCCGCTTCAATCACCATGTCTTCCGGTAAAACAGCATTGAGCGCGCGCTGCCACTCCGCTGGAGAAAAATCCGCTTCGGTATCAAAATGCGCCACTTGGCCCAGCGCATGAACGCCCGCATCGGTCCGGCCTGCGCCATACACCAGGGTCGGGTTTTGTGTGATCTTTTGAAGCGCCGCCTCAAGAGTCCCTTGAAGACTTCGGTGGTTTTCCTGCTTTTGCCAGCCGTGATAATGCCCGCCGTCATACCCAATCGTTAACTTGACCCGCTGCACGTTATGCGCCGGTGCCCAATGAGTGGATGTAAGATTCGATCCCTTTCATCAATGCTTCTGCGGCCCGTTGACGATATTGTGCATTTTTAAGTCTGCGTTCTTCTTTTCGGTTACTAATGAAGGAAATCTCCGCGAGAATCGCGGGCATTTTGGTATGGTTTAACACATAAAAAGGGGCGCGTTTTACACCCAGGGCTCTCGTGGGATATTTCGCAATCAGGTTTTTTTTGAGGGCATTATTGGTAAAATGCGCCAGCTCCAACGAGGCTTTTTTTGTAAAATCACGTTTTAAATCATTCAAAATAATTTTTTCAAAATCCATCGACTCCTTATGTGCCTCGGCATTTTCGCGTTTGGCCACCGCCAAGGCCCTTTTGTCTGATGCTTTTCCGAGCAAATAGACCTCAATCCCTTGTAATTTTTTAGAGGTGCTGGAATTGATATGCACGGAGACAAACAAATCCGCATTGTTTTCATTGGCAATTTCTGTCCGCCGTTTCAATGAAATAAATACATCTTTGTTGCGCGTCATAATCACTTTTTTCTTGAGTTTATTTTCGATCAGTTTTTTTAAACGACGGGAAATATCCAGGGCGATATTTTTTTCCTCAAGTCCACCCCGGCTTCTCGCCCCCGGATCTTTTCCGCCGTGACCGGGATCGATCACAATGGTCTTGATTGAAAATGCCGCCGGTGTGGGTTCAGGCGGAAAAAGGTCGATGACCAGTCGATCGGGATTTTCAAGAATCAGGTGCTT
The DNA here is from genome assembly GCA_945787655.1 of Nitrospiria bacterium. GTDB lineage: Bacteria > Nitrospirota > Nitrospiria > SBBL01 > JAADHI01 > JAADHI01. The sequence goes on from CALZIJ010000010.1 coordinate 4,207, forward strand.
GTGGCTTCCCAACTGCTTATACAACAGGGAGATATAGACGGTTTTATTCCCCCGCTGGGTCACTTCGATTTTATCAATCAAATCACCCGTCATGGCATAGCTCGAACGCTGTTTGAGGTATTTCCCCAAAACGGCTTGCTCCAGTTTGACCAGGAGCGTACGAGAAGACACATCCCGCGTGACGGCATAGGAAACCGTTCGGTTGAGATCAATCACAACACGGGTGCTGTCCGGATTATTTGAATGCCGGATTTTATTGACGACTGTTTTGCTGGATGGTTTGTTCGCGACAAGTTGCGGGGCAGGGAAATCCGGCCGAAAATCCGCAAACACAAGTGGGGCGTTGCCTAAAAAAAGGAGAGAAAATAAAAAAAGATATGCACTATAAAAATATCGTGTCGGCTGTCTCATCTGCTGTTCTAAACATAGACAGAAGCACGGGACTTGTCAATCCTGAGCGTCTTGATATTCTTCAAGCCAGGCCATTTGAATGGCTTCCAGAATCCCTTCGTTGGATCCTTTGGGATCGCCTTCAAAATCAGGCAGCTCAAGCACTTTTGCATGCAGGTCCGTAAAGCGGACGGTGAGAGGGTCCATCTCAGGATATTTTTCAAATAATGCAATACCAATGTCTTCCGCATCGTGCCAACCCAGCGTCATATCACCCGATTCCTTTCTTTCTTAAACATGTTAATAGAGTACAAGGTGTTTTGTCAGTGAGGTTCGGCTTTTCTGAATGCCTGCGTATTCACGGGAATCTCGACGACACAATCTCCTTCAATAAGCGCCTGGCAGGCAAGCCGGGAAGTCAGGGTTAAATCAGGAGCCGTATCGAGACGGTCCTCTTCTTCTTCTTCCATTTCTGAAAGATGATCAACACCTTTGCGAACAATCACATGACAGGTCGTGCATGCACAGTTTCCACCGCAGTTATGCTCCAGTTCGATATCATGGTCCAAGGCAACGTCCAGGACGGTTTCTCCTTTTTCAACGTCGAACGTATGTTCAGTTTGGGGGTGTCCGGTAATAAATGTAATTTTCGGCATGTTTAATTTTCCTGAATTAAAGATCCTTCAGTTTTTTGTTCTGAAGCGCTTCCTGGACGGATTGAGACATGAGGTCTGCGGCAAAACGCTGCGTCGCCTGATCCAATGCAGTGAGTTTTTCACGGACCGCCTTGTGCATCTCGCTTGAGATGGCATTTTTTAGCTCGGCGATGGCCTTTTCGATTTTTTCCTTTTCGGCATCGTCTAAAAGTGAAGCCCCCTGTGCAAGCGCCTTTTCTGTGTGGTGAAGCACGGTTTCCGCCTCGTTTTTTGATTCGATCCATTGCCGTTTTTCAAGGTCTTCTTTCGCGTGTTCCATCGAAGCGGAAATCATTTTTTCCGCGTCCGCATCACTTAACCCATAAGTTGGTTTAACCTCGACGGTGGTTTCTTTCCCGCTTTTTAAATCTTTTGCCGTGACATTCAAAATGCCGTTGGCATCGATTAAAAAGGTCACTTCAATCCGCGGCATGCCCGCAGGCATGGGGTCAATTCCTGTAAGATTAAATTTGGCCAAACTGCGGCAATCCTCAACCAGCTCCCGCTCGCCCTGTACCACATGAATGGAAACCGACCGCTGACCATCGACCTGGGTTGAATAGGTTTCCTTTGCCGTCGTTGGAATGGTGGCATTTCTTTGAATGAGACGACTCACTACTCCGCCCATCGTTTCAATCCCCAATGAAAGCGGCGTAACATCCAGAAGGAGCATGTCTGTAATGGCGCCGGAAAGAATCTGTGCCTGGACCGCCGCGCCCAAGGCGACAACTTCGTCCGGGTTAAGTTCACTGTGCGGCTGTCTTTGAAAAAAATCACCGACAGTTTCCTTGAACAGCGGCACACGAATGGATCCTCCAACCAGAACCACTTCGTTAACATCCGTTGGGGTGAGTTTCGCATCCGCCAAGGCTTGTGTGCAAGAATCAATCGTTCTGGAAATGAGCGGTGTGATCAGCTTTTCAAATTCAGACCGACTTACCCGGCGAATATACTGGGTTTTTTTATCCGGCAGCGTTAATGTGATGTCTACAGATTCCTCGGAGGAGAGCGCACATTTCACTTTTTCTGAAGCCAGCCGCGCCTCTTGCATCGTTTCTGGAAAATCCTGTATCTCCACTTTGTATTTTTCTAAAATTTCTTTTCGGATCAGTTGAACCAGTTTCTGATCAAAATCATCCCCGCCCAAGTGGGTATCCCCATTCGTTGATAACACCTGAAAAATACCGTTGTTAATTTTTAAAATAGAGATATCAAAGGTGCCTCCCCCCAGATCATAGACGGCAATAATCCCCTTCTTTTCTTTTTGCAATCCATAGGCGAGCGAGGCCGCAGTCGGTTCATTTAAAATCCGAAGCACTTCAAGACCGGCCAGCTTTCCGGCATCTTTTGTGGCCTGACGCTGACTGTCATTAAAATAAGCCGGTACGGTAATCACCGCCTGTGTGACTGAAGTATTCAAGGCTTTTTCTGCACGTGCTTTCAGCGCGCTCAGGATATGTGCGGAGATCTCAGGCGGAGAGTGCTGTTGATCACCTATCTGAATTTGAACGCCTTCTTTTCCTTTTCCCAAAAAAACAAACGGGAGATGCTGAAGATCAGCCTCAAGATCTTCACGGCCTTTCCCCATAAAACGCTTCACGGAATACACCGTTTCTTTTGGATGGGTCATTAAACGGGCTTTCGCCTGCTCTCCGGTCAAGGTTTTTTGAGGGCCTTCCTTCAAAAAAGCAACGATGGATGGAAGGGCGACTTGTCCATTTTCATCAGGAATAGCACGTGGCGTTTTCCCATCCATATAAGCAACCAGGCTGTTTGTCGTTCCTAAATCAATTCCAACAACTTGCGGCATTATTGTCCTTTATTTCTATGATTTTAAAGCGGTTTTGATATCCTGAATAACCCGTTCAAGATACCCTGTGTGTGAGAGAATCTGTTTCATTTCCATGAGACAGTTTTTTTGCGCTGCGCTAAACGCCTGACTTTTCCGTCCGACCTCCAATTGATCCCATTTTGTAAAAAGGGCAAGCAATTTATCCTGCTCGTCTTTTTGATAGCGCTGCATTTTTTCCAGTGCAGACTTCAGGGTGTCTTCTCGTTTACGACGGCCGACCTGATCAGAAGGATCCAGCGCCTGCATTTCTTCCACGGCTTCCTGAACCTCAAAAATATCTTCAAAAAGGCTAGCGGGCGCCTGTGTTTTCATCTGATTCTCTCCTTCAACCAGTTGAATCAGATAGGCCGCACGCTTTAGAGGATCTTTTAAAGTTTGATAGGCTTTGTTTAAAAGTGCCGTATTTTCAAGGCTGATCTCCTGCTCTGCCTTTGGGCGCTGCTGAAAGAAATCAGGGTGAAAACGGCGGCTTAATTCATAATACTGTTTTTCAAGTTGATCCAGATTAATATTCAATGTGTAGCCCTGATTTAAAGAAGCGAAATAATCTGTATCGCTTAAAAACTCCTGGATCGTTTTGCATGAAACACAATTGTAGAGATCCACTTTCTCGGATTGACAACTCCAGCAAGGGCGTTCCGCAGGTATTTTTTCAAAAAAAGGGCCCCTCTCGGAGCCATTTTTTTTTGACACAGTTTCCATCAAGACCTCAAGTTGAAAAAGATTCTCCGCAACCACAACTTTGCTTTGCATTGGGATTGTGAAATTTAAACCCGCCGCCTACCAGTGCCGTGCTAAAATCCAGCGTCGTCCCTGATAAATAAACCGCGCTTTTTTTATCCACAATGACAGAAAGTCCATCAAAGTCGAAAACGTCGTCGTGCTGCGAGATCTCGGTATCGAAATGCAGTTTATAACTCAAACCCGAGCAGCCACCGCCGTCCACAGAAAGCCTGAGTGCGGCATTGCCCAACTGCTTGCGCTCAATCATGTCTTTGACTTCTTTAACCGCTTCCGGAGTCAAATGAACCACAGGAACTTCGTTTTTTGTATTCGTTTCTATCATGTCATCACCTAATTTAACCGATATCGTTCTTCTTTTTATAATCGGAAATCGCGGCCTTAATCGCATCCTCTGCCAAAACCGAGCAATGGATTTTGACCGGTGGCAGGCTCAACTCATTCACAATCTCCGTATTTTTGATCTGGAAAGCCTCATCAATGGTTTTCCCTTTTACCCATTCCGTGGCCAAACTTGAACTGGCAATGGCGCTGCCGCAGCCAAATGTTTTAAACCGTGCATCTTCAATGACACCGCCTGAAATCTTCAACTGAAGTTTCATGACATCGCCGCATTCGGGCGCGCCCACCACACCGGTTCCCACTTCCTTGTCACCTTTGTCCAGGCTGCCCATGTTGCGCGGGTTATTGTAATGATCTATGACTTTTTTACTGTAAGACATCGTGCTCCCTCCAATTCTCTTGCTTTAATGTTCCGTCCACTGGACGCTTTTTAAATCTATCCCCTCTTTTGCCATTTCATAAAGCGGAGACATTTCCCGGAGTCGATTGACGGCCTCAACCACTCTTTTTCCGACATATTCAATTTCTTCATCTGTGGTAAACCGTCCCAGCCCGAATCGAAGTGAAGAATGCGCAAGGTCACTGCCCACACCCAATGCCCGTAACACGTAGGAAGGCTCAAGCGTAGCGGTCGTGCAGGCTGATCCGGATGAAAGGGCAATCTCTTTTAAGCCCATCAGGAGAGATTCCCCTTCGACATAAGCGAAACTCATATTTAAATTCTGAGGGAGCCGGTTTTCAGGATGCCCGTTCAAATAGACCTCATCCAGCTCACCCATAATATGATCCTGAAGCTTTTTCCGCATTTGTGTCAGCCGAAGCCCTTCCTGAATCATTTCTTTCTCAGCAATGGCACAGGCTTCTCCCAGGCCCACAATCATGGGTACATTCAAGGTGCCGGACCGCATCCCGCGCTCGTGACCCCCGCCGTCCATCATGGCCATTATTCTGACCCGGGGATTTTTCCTTCTGACATAAAGTCCGCCAATCCCTTTCGGACCATAAATTTTATGACCTGAAAACGACATCAGATCTATCCCCATCGCATCCACGTTGACCGGAATTTTACCGACGCCTTGCGCCGCATCGGTGTGAAACAAGATGCCCCGTTCTTTTGCAATTTGACCAATTTCAGCAATCGGCTGAATGACACCAATTTCGTTATTGGCCAGCATGACCGAAATCAAAATCGTCTGATCAGTAATAGACGACTTGAGTAACTCCAAATCAATTAACCCGTCCTGTTGAACAGGCAAGTAAGTGACTGAGAACCCTTCTTTTTCAAGACGTTTTGCCGTGTCTAAAATGGCTTTATGCTCGGTGACCACGGTGATAATATGATTCCCTTTCTCACGGTACATGCTCGCAACACCCTTTAAAGCCAAATTATCGGATTCTGTCGCACCGCTGGTAAAAACCACTTCTTTCGGGTGGCAGGAAATCAACTGGGCAATTTGCTCCCGCGCCTGATTGACCGCTTCTTCCGCTTCCCAGCCAAAAGAGTGGTTCTTGCTGGCTGCATTTCCAAACTTATCCGTAAAATAGGGGAGCATCGCCTCTAAAACGCGAGGGTCGACTGGCGTAGTCGAATGATAATCCATAAAAATAGGTAATTTTAGCATGGTCTTCCTTCCATATTATATAAAGTGTTCAGCTGACCTTGAGCTCATTTTCGGCTGAAACACTCACAATCTTATCTATGGTGATTCCGTCTAAATAAGAAACAATTTCACGTTCTATCTTGCGTAAAGGACTTTGAATCGTGCATTGCTCTGTTTGTGAACAAGTGGTATCTCCCTCGACGCAACGCACAATCTGAATCGGCCCCTCAATCGCTCGAATAATTTCACCCAGACTAATATCTTCCGGCTCTTTTACCAGAGAATAGCCGCCTTTGGGTCCGTTTTGGCTTTCAACAAGCCCTTCTTTCGCTAATTTCTGTAGTATTTTTGCAAGCAACTCCTTGGGAATATTGTAGATTTCGGCAATATTCCGTGTATTCGCAACAAAAGGGCCCTTTCGGAACGACATATAATTAATGGCCATGAGGGCATAGTCTGTTTTTTTTGTTAACTTCAACATCTAATTAAATACGACCTTTTATATCTCCGATTAATTTAGTCGGATATAAGAATATACGATGTCAAGGGCTCGTGTCAAATCCAAAAATAAAATATTTTTGGATGCTCCGGCATAAAATTCTTTCTTGACTTGAAAAGGTGGCCCGCTATAATCAACCCACGACTCGATTTTAATAGGACTAAAATGGCCAGCGTTCGAATCTATTTAAAAGATGAATTCCGATGGAGTTACACCCTCTTTGACCAGGAAATACGAATTGGGCGAAGCCGGGAAAACCACATCGTATTGCCCCACCCCGAAGTTTCTCGCCACCAGGCAGTCATACGGAAGGAAGGGAAGGAATACTATGCCTGCGACCGGAGCGGGCGCGGCCTGGAGATCAACAATACCACCACGGATCAGGCACAACTGAAAGAACGGGATGTGCTCCATATTGGGTCTTTCCGCCTTATTTTTGAATCAGAAGATGTGAAGGACTCTCCCACGGAAACCATGACTTGGGAACCCACGCTGGATCTTCCCAATACCGGCGTAACGCCGATGGGTTCGGCAAAATACGAACTCGTTGTAATCAGCGGACCGGACGAAGGGAAACGAATTCCGATCACAGAAAAAGTCCTCATGATCGGGCGAAGCGCACGGGGAGACCTCACCCTTTCAGACAAAACCGTCTCTAATTTTCACCTGGAAATTGAATCTTCTCCGACTGGAATCCACGTCCGCGACATGGGAAGTACCAATGGCACGCGGGTAGACGGACAAAGGATTCAAAGCCTGATTCTTGAAATCGGATCAGAAATTCAAATTGGCAATACCATCCTCAAGGTGTTTATTGAAGAAGAAACCACTCCAGTATTACCGCCTGCACTCGGCAGCCTCGTGGGGAAAAGCCCCAAGATGCAAGAAGTCTATCATTGGATTCGCAAGGGCGCCAAAGGAGATGCCGCCATTCTTATTCAGGGGGAAACCGGTTGCGGCAAAGAGGTTGTTGCGAGAGAAATCCACCGTTTGAGTGACCGGACTGAGGCGCCCCTCATCACCATTGATTGCAGCGCTATCCCCAAAGACCTGATTGAATCAGAACTTTTTGGTCATGAAAAAGGGTCTTATACCGGCGCGACTTCTCAGCGCAAAGGCGCTTTTGAACAAGCCCAGGGCGGGACCGTTTTTCTAGACGAAATCGGCGAGCTCCCCATCGATATGCAGCCCAAGCTTTTGCGCGTACTCGAAGAAAAACATTTTAAACGCATTGGAGGCAGTGAACGCATCAAATCCGATTTCAGGGTCATTGCTGCAACCAACCGTTGGCTGGATCAAGAAGTGGTTAAAGGCACTTTCAGACAAGATCTCTATTTCAGGCTTTACGTCATTCCTATCTTTCTTCCTCCGCTTCGGGAGCGGCAGGAAGACATTCCCTTGCTGATTCAACACTTCCTGAAAGGAAAGTATGTCCATGTTCCTCAACCTGTACTTGACAAACTAACGGAACATCCCTGGCCTGGAAATGTGCGTGAATTGCGCAACGTTCTCGAACGGGGCGTTGTGATGATGGAAAGCAACACCCTTCAAGTTGAAAACCTGCTCTTTTTAGGAGAAGGGAAAAAAGGCGGGGGACCCATGCCCTGGCAAGGCAGTGAAGACTCCGCACCGCCCGTCTCCCTGGAAGAAATTGAGAAACAAGTCATTCGACGCGCCATCAAAACACATGGGGGCGATAAAAAAGCGGTGGCCCGCGAATTGGGCATCGCGCTTTCTACCCTCTATGAAAAAATTAAACGGTTTAACTTATAGGGGAGCAGTTTTCTTTTTTGGAAACGGACTTTCGGGAATGGATTTCTTTTAACAAGGGTTCGCCATATCGTCTTATCTGCCATTGCCTCATCATTGGAATCGAGTGAAACACATCCATCTTCGCCGGTTTTAAACGTGCAATCTCCTTTAAAACGCCTCCTGTCATGACCATGGCCGGCTCCAGCCCTTCGGCTTCCGCCTGCTGGTTCCGCCAATTTTTCAAGGCTTTTAACAACTTTTCCTGACCTGAGGTGAGCGGAGGGCTGAGGCTTTTTGTCCGCTCCGGAAGCGGCGCTTCCGTTACCAGACCTTGCTGAACGGCTTTGAGCCACCGCGACTCGTATTTAAGGATGGAAATATTTTTTTTCGGGAAAAATGCCTTCATGTCATCAGGGCTTCGGGGGACTTTCTCGGACATCAAAATCAAGTCCCTGCTGGAAATAATTTTAAAAGGGGGGGCATCCCGCTCTTTGGCAATTTGATCCCGTTCCGCAATCAACTCCCTTAAGATTTTTTGCGCCTTCGGGGACAATGTCCGCGCCCCCTTCGTCCGGATATAATCATTGGGTTCAAAGGGTCTGCCGGTCCAGGTCATGTCTTCCATCAAACGGCATTCCTCTTCTATTTGGTCGGTCCTGCCTTTTTTCGCCACCGCTTCATTTAAGATTTGATATAGCGGATAGAGGTAAATGGTATCCAGGGCTGCATAGTCCAGTTGTTCTTTTGAAAGAGGACGCAGTTTCCAATTGGCTTTCTGAAACTTTTTTGACAGCGTGACCTGAAAATAGGTCTCGATCAAATTTTGAAGGGAAAACTGTTTTACCCCGATAGCGCGAGCCGCCAATGCCGTATCGTATACCGGACCAATTTTAAAATTGAAGTCCCGTTTTAAGGACACAATGTCATAATCCGAACCGTGAAAAATTTTTAAAATAGAACGGTTTTCAAACAAAGCGGCCAAGGGAAGAACCGAGTCGAGCAACAAGGGATCGAAAATATAGTTTTTACCGCCCCCCGAAACCTGGATCAAGCTGACTTGTTCTTTATAACTAAAGAGTGAATCCCCTTCGATATCCACTCCGATGCAGTCACACCCTGAAAGCGCTGCAATCGCTTTTTCAAAGGCTTCCGATTCGGTAATGTACGCGTAATCGGGGGTCATCCGCTTCTGCTTATAATAATGCTTCGAGGGTTTTGTAGAACTGAGGATGGTCTAACAAGCCGCCGCCACGATATGGGACCACAAGCTTACCTTCCTGATCAAAAAGAAACAGGGTCGGCGTCGCCATTGCCCCAAAACGACCGGCAACCTGGTCTCCCTGATCGTAAAAAACAGGGAATGAAAAAATACCGGAATGCTGCTCGACATAGGCTTGAATATTTTTATTTGAATCACGAAACCCAATGGCCAGCACCTGAAAGGGACGGTCCGCCAATGCTTTCTGAAGTTCGTGAATTTTCGGAAGCTCCTCATGGCAGGTTCCACACCATGAGGCCCAAAAAACAACAAGCGTCGCTTTCCCCAGCATCTCCTTTTCGCTAAAAGTCTGACCCGTTAATGAAGTCATTTGAAACGGGGGGACAGAAGGGCGCTCTTCTTCGGCGTTGATCACGCGGGGCGAGAAGATCATGACAAACAGTAATATCAAGGTGAAATACCAATTTCTTTTTTTCATATGCCTCTTCTTCTAACACAACTACCGCACATTCGCAAGAAATTCAAAAAGCAACATCTTCTGTCTGGACAAGAAAAACCTGAAAGCGCATGCTTGCGCGTGCTACCATTCCCTTTATTTTTTTGATAAAATTCTTTTCATTGCTTGGATTTTGATTTTTAGGAGGGTTAAACCCGATGAAACATCTTACAGCCAGACCCAATCCGATTTTCCTGGGCGGATTTCTCGTTATTTTTTTCTTTCTGCAACAGACAAACACTGTTTTGGCTGAGCCAGAGTCTTCTCAGGATGACGGACCGGGGATCAGCGTTCCCTCACTGGGCAACCGGCATATTTCTTCAATCCGTTCGCCGCACCCCCCTTATAACAGTGTTCCGCCAACTTCAGGCCCACACACCCATAATGTTGCCCAATGGGGGGTTTACCGGCAACAAGTTCCCGATGAGTTACAAGTCCATAACCTTGAAGACGGCGGAGTGATTATTCAGTACGATTGTACGGACTGCACGGAGATGATTCGAAAACTGGAAAAACTGGCGCGCGGTTATTTTAAACAGGCCAAAGAGGAAGAAAAATCAGGTAAACGAAGCAAATACCGCCACCTGATCGTGGGGCCCTATCGGGGTATCGGCAATAAAATCGCACTCACTGCCTGGGGGAAAATAGATAAATTCGACGAGTTTGATGAAGACCGCATTCGGAGATTTATCGAGGCTTATATCGGCATAGACCATCACCCCAAAGGCGCAAAATAACACACCGCACATCTAAAACCCTTGCGGAATACCCCTTAAAACCCCTTGTTTCTTCGGGATTTGCCCTCCTCTCCGGGACAATGCTGGTTTTAAGCTTCCCGCGGTTTGGAATCTACCCCTTCGCCTGGTTAGCTTTTGTGCCGCTGTTTTTTGCCATTTCAAACCGAAAACCCTTTTCTGCATTTTTACTGGGAGTGTTTACCGGAATGGTTTATTTTGGCGGGACACTCTACTGGGTGACGATCAGTATCCGGGAATACGGCGGGTACTCCGGCTTGACCAGTCTGCTAATCCTCTTCTTGCTTGTTACTTACCTTTCGGTTTATACCGGGCTTTTTTGTGCCTTGATTCAATGGCATACGCCGGATGACAATACACTGCTTATTTTTACCCCCGCCCTTTGGGTGGTTCTAGAGTGGGCAAAGGGGCATTTTTTCACAGGGTTTCCCTGGGCCAGCCTGGCCTATTCCCAAACCGCATTTCTTCCGATCATTCAAATTGCCGACTTTGGGGGCATTTATGCCGTTGGTTTTGTCATCATGTTTGTAAATCGCACCGTTTACGTAACACTCAGGAGACGCTTCGATACGGCACCACATTCCAGAGTGCGTATCTGGAAACCTTTGCTCATCGGATTGACCGTTTTTCTGATGACCTTGGTGTATGGCTATGTTCGTCTTTCTGAACCCGAAGACCACCCAATGTCGTTGACTGTTTCTGTTGTTCAGGGAAATATCCCACAAGATCAAAAATGGGACCGTGCTTTTCAGGATCAGACCCTGGAAACGTATGAACAGCTTTCCTTATCTACTTTGCAGGCGGATCACAAACCCAAGCTGATTCTCTGGCCGGAATCGGCCCTGCCTTTTGTATTTAACTCAGAACCCGATTATGAAGCGCACTTTCGCCGTTTTTCCAATGAAAAAGAAGTGCACCTTGTCATCGGCGCACCCAGTCTAGGGCGGGACGCTTCCGGAAAATTAGGCTTACGCAACAGTGCGTTTTACTTCTCTCCTGGTCAAACCCAGTTTGACCAATACGACAAACAACATCTTGTTCCCTTTGGTGAATACATTCCGTTCGCCAATCAACTTGGTTTTATGAAAAAATTGGTGCAAGGGTCCGGGGACTTTTTCCCGGGTCAAACCGCCACGCTTTTTCCCCTTGGTGAACACCCGGTTGGCACCGTCATTTGTTTTGAAGTGATCTTTCCGGAAATCGTGCGCCAATTTGTCCAGAAAGGCGCCGTGCTCATGACCAATATTACAAACGATGCCTGGTTTGGCACATCCTCCGCTCCCTTTCAACACTTCTCTATGGTTATCTTTCGCGCCATCGAAAACCGGGTTGGATTTGCAAGAGCGGCCAATACGGGCATCTCCGGGTTTATCGATGCGCAGGGGCGCGTCCTTCAGCAAACCCGGCTCTTTACCAAAAGCACAGCCACAGCAAGACTGAAACCAAGAAACCAAACCACCCTGTATACCCGCTGGGGTGATTTTTTTGCCCTGCTCTGTGGTATGATCACAGGCATCATTTTGTTGCTCAACATTCTGAAGAGGAGAACATCCCATGCTATTTGAATATGAAGAAAAACTAAAAGCGATCCAACTCGAAAACGAACAGCTTCGGGGGCATCTTTGACCTCGATGAAACGAAGCGGAAAATCGAGAAAATAACAGATGAAGTTTCTGCCCCGGAATTTTGGGATCACCCCGAAAAAGCCCAGGAAAAGATGGCCGAGAAAACCCAGCTCGAAAAAGCGCTTAAACGTTGGGAAGAAGTCGACCGCGATCTGGAAGAAACTGAACTTCTGATCGAACTCATTAAAGAGGAAAAAGACCCCGCGCTTGAAAAAGAGCTTGCGCAGGCTTTTGAAGCCTTGCAACACAAGATCGACCGGCTGACCATTGAAACCCTTTTTACCGGGGAAAAGGATTTTAATAACGCCATCGTCACCATCCATCCGGGTGCAGGCGGCACAGAATCCCAAGATTGGGCACAGATGCTAACCCGAATGTATGTTCGATGGATCGAACGCAAGGGCTTTGAAGTCGACACCCTGGATTTGCAAGCGGGGGACGAAGCCGGGATAAAAAGTGTGACCCTGCTCGTTAAAGGGCCCTATGCCTATGGGTATTTCAGGGCCGAGGCGGGTGTACACCGGCTTGTGCGTATCTCGCCTTTCGATGCCAATAAACGGCGCCACACCTCTTTTGCCTCAGTATTCGTATCTCCTGAAATTGAAGAGGACATCGGCATCGAAATTGACGAAAAAGACATCCGCGTGGACACCTATCGTGCCAGCGGAGCGGGCGGGCAGCATGTGAATAAAACCTCATCAGCCATACGGATTACGCACTTACCCACGGGTTTTGTAACACAGTGTCAAAATGAACGGTCCCAGCGTCAGAACAAACTGATCGCGATGCGTGTATTAAAATCCCATTTGTATGAATTACAGCAGGAAGAGAAGCAGGAAGCCATGGACAAAATGACGGGCGAAAAAAAGGAAATCGGCTGGGGAAGTCAAATCCGCTCCTATGTCTTCCAGCCTTATCAAATGGTGAAGGATCATCGGACTGGCATAGAAGTGGGCAATGTGACCTCCGTCATGGACGGCGACATTGATGTTTTGATCGAAGGGTATTTAAAACGTCCGAAAACACTTGAAAAAAAACCCTAGTTGTTTGAAGTTTGCCCACCCCGGCGCACAACAGGAATACGAATTGAAATGCGGGTCCCTTGTCCCGGATGGGAGTCAATATAAAAAGTGCCCCCTGAAAGCTCCACGCGCTCTTTCATCCCTAAAATTCCGATTTCTTTTCTCATCATCTGCGGGGATGAAAAATAACGTTTCACATCAAACCCCTTCCCGTCATCCGTCACATAAAGATGAATGTAAGGGTCCCGTTTTTCCAATGAAACAATGGCAGATTCGGCTTTCGCGTGAGTCCCGATATTCGCGAGGGATTCCTGAATAATACGAAACAGCAAAATTTCGATTCGGGCGGGCAGGCGTTTGATCGCCCCTGAAATTTGCAAATGCACTTTAATTTCGTTTTGTGATTCAAACTCCTTAACAACCCATTTTACTGTCGAAACCAGACCGGACTCATCCAGTATAGGCGGCCGCAGTTCCGCAGAAAGATTTTTTAGACTTTCAAAGGTTGCCCCGGCGACTCGACTTGAACGGTCCAGTCTTTTTTTCACTTCGGACGTAGGGGAGTCCATCTTTTTTTTCAGCCACTCCACGTCATTTCGAATAGTGGTCAGGGCCTGTGCGGATTCTTCCCTTAACTTTTTGGCAATTCTCCTGCGTTCTTCTTCCTGTACATTTACAATAGCGGAAGAAAGGGTTTGAAGACGTTCCCGATGTCGGCTCACAGAGTTATGTAAAATCGCATTTTCGATGCCGATCGAAACTTGATAGGCCATGTCAGACACCCGCTGTATTTCATCTTCGGTAAATTTTCTAAAATACCGGGTTTCATCCAGCAGCAAAACCCCGCTGACGCGGTCTTTGTTGATCAAGGGAACCGCAAGCAGTGAACGGGATTTGAAGGCCTTCATCCACTTTTTACCCACCCGTGCATCGTGTGAAGCATTTTCGATAACAAAGGGATGCCGCTCCTTCGCGGTAATGGGAATCAGGTGATTCTCGTTGACCTTGATTTCAAATTTTCTGACGGCGTCCGCACGTTGCTCCGAGGCACATGCCCCGTAAAAAAGATGTCGTTTTGCGTCTTCTAAAAAGATATAACTGTTACTCGCACCAATCATTTTTTTAAGGTTGTCCGCAATAGACGAAAGGAGCTGTTCGAGGTTCAGGCTTTTCGAAATCGATTGCCCGACCTCATTTAAAGTCAACAGGGACTCAATCTTTTTTTGCAACAAGCCAAAGGCGCGGATTTGATCAATACCATATCCGATTTCTTCACCGAGAGTTGTGGCTGCATGCAGTTCCCTGTCTGAAAACAAGGTGTCACGACTAAAAAATATTAAGACCCCCCAGAGATGGTCATCCGATTCAACCGGAATACCCATGAAAGAAATCAAGCCTTCTTCTCCGAGAAGTCTTTTTTTAAGATGAGATTTTTTCGACTTTGCCGTGAGGATCATCGGGACGCTTTTTTCAACGGTTTTCCAAATCAGGTGTTCCTTTGCCCCGATACCGTGTTTTTGGACCTGTTCCAGTTGCTGATCCGAGAATCCCTGATCCGCAAGAATCGATATCTTCTTTTTTCCGCTTTGCAGCTTTAAGAGGGCCGCCCCTTCGATCCCAAATTGGGCAAAACCCTTATACATGGCCTCGGTTAATATGGCCTCTTCTTCAATTTGATGTTTGGCATGCCCCGAAGTTTCTTTAGAAATTTTTCTTAAGGCCAGGGAAATCGTATTGATCACCGTCTGCATTCCTTTTTTAAAAGCCAGTTCGGTTTCCAGAGGCTCAATGTCTGTGATATCCTCTGCCGTCAACACCACCCTTTTAATTTGATCTTCTTCTTTCTCCGGATGAAATTTTGCACGGACGATCCTTTTCCTGCCGCCAGCCCTTACGAAAGTCAGCTCTACCGGCTCAGCGTCCGGCGTATTTCCGGCTTTGATCTTTTTCATCATTCCTGAAAAGGCGGAGCCTCCTTTTTTCAGAAAAAGCTTTGAGATCGGCATTTTTTTGATGGCTTCCTCATCCATGCCGACAAGGGTTAAAAAACCCTTATTGCCGCTCTGTATTCGGGATGAAAGATCCAGAACAACAGTAATCGGTTCCGGGCCGCTTGGCGGAGAATCCTCTTCATCTTTCATCACAACAGGAGGAGCAGGCTGGGGTTTTGTCGGTAGCAGAAAAGGGGTCACCAGGTTTGACAACAGCATAAAAACACCCTGATCCGAAACGCTTAAGGCATAAGGCTCAAAAAAACCAATAAGCAGCGATCCATGGATACGATCCCCGGACTTTAAAGTCACACCACTAAAGGTTTTAATATTAATACCGCGAATCACTTGACCAATAAACCGCCGGTCCTTTGAAATATCTTCAGAAAACAGGACACCCGATTCGTGGCTGACAATGGTGGGAAGAGACTGCCATGCCCGTGCAAGCTTGCCGTCCTTTAAAAGGTGCTCAGGCAGCCCCTTTTGGAAATACAGCACCCACTCCTGCGTCTCTTCATCCTGGGTAAACAAAAGCATAATATCAGGTTGAATCATGTCCCTGATTTGCTCTAAGAGACGGTCTAAAAAAGCTTCCGAATGAAGCGCCCCCTCGGAGAGATCCGAATAGAGCTGGATTACCGGGTTGAGTTTTTCATAAAGGTTTGAAGATCTTTCACCCTGCGCAGAAAGGTCAATTCCTTCGTTGCCATCGAATGATGACTCTTGCGGTACTGCATCGGACATTTCAAGTTCCTTGCTCGCCACTGCGAGCTCAATTCAGTGTGGTATGCCATCATTTTTTGGAGAGGCGTTACCAGGCGATTCAACCATCAGGCCGGATGCCTTTTCCTCTTCTTTTTATATGTAAAACGGCATAATAGCGTCTTTTAACTACACGCTTTCTGGCGGCGACGTTAGCACACCCCGGTTTTAAAGTCAAAAAATAGTGCCTGAAATGGCCCTATTTTGTATCACTTATTTTATAAAAAAACGATTCCTTTTTTATTCAATCCGCCTGGACGACTACCACTAATTTACAGACTTAAATAATCACAATAAATATGGAATTCAAAACATAACATTGTCCTGATTTTTTCAGGTTTCGGACTCAGTCACCTTATTTGTTCTATACGATTTCGACCCTTGTTTTTAGCCAGAAAAAGGGCCTGGTCCGCCCGTTCGATAAGCGGGCCGGATTGATGATGGTCTTTAGGATGAACAGCTGTCACGCCGATACTCAAGGTCAGGCGGTCAGCAGTAAACGATGCTGGATTGGGAATGTTTTCACCCCTTATGGCATTTTGAATTCGATTGGCAACGATTAAGGCCCCGTCCAAGGAAGTCGATGGTAAAATGATCGAAAATGTCTCCCCCCCATAACGCGCCAGCAAATCAACGGAACGAAAGAGTTGACTGTGAATCACTTCGGCCACACGTTTGAGCACGTCTTCTACCCCGACCGGCCCCTTGATGTCTCCGAACTGTTTTAAATAGTCCACATCACAAACGATGAGGGATAGATCGGCATTTTCTCGCCGAGCGCGCTTTAGCTCTTCTTCAATGCGCCTGTCAAATAAATCCCGGTCAGTGATCTCGGTCAATGTTTCATACTGCAGGAGATGTTTAACTCTCAAATTGGACTGTTTCAGTTTATCCTTCATCACCAACAACTCAGATTCAAGTGATTTTTCCACACTTAAATCCCGAAAAATGGCCATAAAAAACTCACTCTGATCGATTAATACCTGCTCTGTTACGATTAACTCCGCAGTAAAAACAGAGCCATCACTCCGCTGACAATCTAAACCCACGGGATTGTAAAACAAACCGGATTCAGTAAAATGGAAATACCGCATGATTTTTTCATCAACATCCCTGTCTCCACTCAAGGCAACAAGGCGGTTGATATTTTTCCCAATCAGCGATGCTTGTTTATAATTAAACATTTTTTCACCAGAAGGATTAATATCCCGGATCTTTCGGCTTTGATCCACCTTCACGACAGCATCCCGGGAAGAGTCAAACAACATCCGGCATTCAATATGTTTTTCCAGGAGATGTTTATTTTTTCGATTCAGAACCCGGAGCAAAGCCCCAAGTGTTAAAAAAAGGGTCGTCAGGAAAATCGTTACAGAACTCATCGTCATCAAGACAGGCTGCCAATTCGTCGGAGATTCCACATCACTTTTCAGTCCGGTGGACACACATCATTATCTATATTATACGTCGTGATTGTGGTTTTATCCGTAAATCAACTTATTTTTTTGATAATAGAATACCTTGGCAGTAACATTTCCGAACGATTAACGGTGTTCAGGGACAATCCAGACCGTGTGTTCTTCGTCACCTCTTAAAAAAATAAATTGTGCTTTTACACCGGGAGTCAACTGACTCAGCGCATCCGAAAATATCTTGATATCCCGAAGAAATGTCTTTCCGATCCAGTACAAAATATCTCCTTCTTCAAGGCCCGCTTTTTCTGCGGGAGAGTCCGGGAGTGTTCCGGTAATTCGCACGCCTTCTTCCGCATAACCAAAGTCAGGCACCGTACCAATGGCGACCTTTCTTTGTGCGGATGGCCGCTCTCGTCGGTCTTTTCCGGAAGAAGGCGTTAAGGTATTCGTCAGGGACTCCGGGCGACTCGAAAGGTATTCGATCGCTTCTTTCATCACCATGGCGACTTTTAAAAGGCCCGCCGGATCAATTTTTTCAGCAGTATCTGTTGGCCTGTGAAAATCCGTGTGAACGCCGCTAAATAACTGTACAGCGGGTACGCCCGCCTTATGAAAAGCCACATGATCACTGGGGTTAAAATCCGAGTTCACAGTTTGAATGGGCACTCCGGTGACAAAACCGATGCCGCGAAAAATATGCTGCCATTGTGTCGCGGTTTTTGTGCCGAACACCTGGAGGGTATTGTTCCCCAACCGACCAACGGTATCCATATTAAGCATGCCCATGATCTTTTCCGGCGGAAACGTTTTCATTGTCGAGACATAGTGCTCTGCCCCGGCAGTTTGCATTTCCTCTCCACTAAAGGCCGCAAAAATGACACTTCGTTCCGGTTTCCAACCGTCTCCCAAAACCCGTGCTAATTCCAATAACACGGCGACGCCGCTGGCATTGTCATCCGCACCGGGGTGGATTTTTCCTGCATCCTCCGCATGGGCATCCGGCCAGCCGAGTCCGAGGTGGTCATAGTGGGCGCCAACAACGACACTTTCCCCTTCATATTTCGGATTACTCCCTGGTAATACGCCCACGACATTTTTCAGCGTGGCCGGTTTCTCCGGCGACCCGCCTTTTTGAGACCAGGACTGGAAATAACGATCCTCCGCATCCCCCAGAGGTTTTAATCCTGATTTCTCAAATTGAGCGCGGATGTATTCCGCCGCCTGATCCAGCTCCGGGGTACCGAAGCCCCGCCCCTTCATCTTCTCGTCTGCCAGAAAAGCGATATCCTTCATCATCCGATTTTCAGAAAAAAGGGAAGGTAAAAAGGCAAGCGGACTACGGGGGTTCCGTTCGGCCGCCTCAGCCTTTGAGTGATTCAGCGAAATAGATAATGGGGAATTCAGGACCGGCCAGACCCCCTTGAGCATATTGTCTGGCACATTTCCCTTAAAACCCAGGTAACTGTATCGCCCGTAGTGTGGCAGCTTCCGCGCCAGGCCCGGCAGAGCATCCGCAGAATCAGCCGTCAACCAGGTCAGGGCCAGCTCCAGATTATTAGGGTGGCGCGTCGTGATCACCACTGAATGACCTGCACGGTCAACCAACTGCTCGGCCACGCGCACCTGCTTTGATTTGATCGAGACGCCATATGGGGCAAGTGCCTTTCGCACCGCCCTTTGAAATTGATTTTTCCACCCCAAAATCCAAACGCTGCGGTCCTTCGGCAGACGCTTTAAATCCATATCCCACTGAATATCAACATCTTCCGGCCGCCCTTCCTGCCAGGACCGCGCCAGTTCGTCATAAGCGCCGCGCATTTCTCCTTTTTCGTTGGAAGGCAAGATCACCAGAATTTTCTCCGAGCCAAAGGCCAGAGACAAGGCGGGTGGAAGTTCATTTCGACTCAACCGCCGGAAAAGATCAAATTCAGGATCGATGTCGAGTTTGATGGGCCGCTTCGAAAAAAGCAATGAAAAGGTCAGCTCCTTTTCCGACATTGATACAGTGGTTTGCACGGCTTTTTCCTCGCCTTTTAATGTCACCGCAATAGGGATGTGAAGCGTGTAAGGGGCCCCGGCCTGTGTCTGCGCCAGGGTAACCAGCAAGCGAAATTCCCCGTCGGCCCGCTGAACTGCGGCCTTTTTCACGATAAGTTCGGGCGCACCGGAGTATTCTACCCATTGATCAAACCCCTTTCCAAGATCATGTCCCGCAACATCCGAAAACGCCTGCTTTAAATCTGAAAAACGTGCCCGCTGAAACCGGTGTTTTTTATAAAACCCTCGAAGCGCACGCAGGAAAGTATCGTCCCCCAATTCCATGCGAAGCATGTGAAACAGCATCAGGGTTTTCCCGTAACCGACCGCTTCGGTGGCGGCGCTTTGGCGCTGGCGAAAGGCCGTCAGCGGAAAATCCTGCCCGCTGGAAACATAATCTGTATATTTCTGCAGTGTCGCCCGTCTTGAAGCGCTGCCCTGTCCACGCTGCTCGGCAATGAGGTGGTCGGCCAGGTAGGTCGTCAACCCCTCGGCCCAATTGCCTTGCTCATAATCCACATACACACTGTTGCCCCACCAATTGTGAAGAATTTCATGCGGATAGGAGGAATGTAAAATAAAGGGCATTCGGATAATTTTTGGCCCTAACAAAGTAAAGGAAGGCATACCGTAGCCTGTTTCCCAAAAATTTTCGACCAGTGCGAATTTTTGGTAGGGGTAAGGGCCCAGTAACTTCTGGTACATTTCAAGGTATTGCACCGTGGCTGCAAGGTATTTCTCCGCAAGGGCTTTATCCGGCTCCCTTAGAAATACCATTGCGTCGATTTTCCCTGCAGGGCGCTGATATGCCGTCCATTTCCCGCCAATAAGGTAGATTTCTTCCTGGGGCTCAGGGGATGCCCAATGTACTGTTGTTTTTCCAGCGTCACGGGTGTGTTGTGTCCGTGTCCCCTGGCTCACGGCATCCCATCCAGGAGGCAAGGTGAGATCAAGAGAAAATCGTACCAATGCCTCTTGAAAAACCGGAAACCAAAAAGAAGTCCCGGCTAAAAAAACACCCTCTTTTGAAATGATTCCCGGTGTTTCACGAAAACTGCGGCCATAATTTTCGCCTTCTTCCTTCAAGGGGTGATGAATCTTCCCCGCATACTGAATTTCAAATGTACGGATACCTTTCTCTAGAATCACCTGAACATGTTCAAGCGGGAGGTCGGGGTGCAAATCAGGAATGTCCGCTGATTGCCGTTGGATCGTCACACCGGGGGTGGGGGAGATGGGGTTGAGGTCTGCGTGAATGAGAAAGGAAAGCGATTGTCCGCTTTCTAAAAAATCATCGGGCAGAGTAATCGTGTCTTCGACCCGCAGGGTGTTCGTGGCCGGATCTATGGCCGCCGTGAGTTCATGTTGAATGACGGCGGCGAACACCGATGCGGCATTGAAGAAAAATAGAAAAAGTAAACTAATGACCGCTCTTTTTCTCATCGTCAATCTTCCTAAGGATCACTCGAAGATATGTATCAAAGATACCGACACGATAAAAGGCAGACTATTAAAAGTCAAGACAGGGTCATCACTCTGAAATACAACAAAAAAAGAACCTGTCGGCAATAAACTGTGTTTATTGCCGACAGGTTCTTTTAACCCTGAATAATTTTAAAGGCTTTTTTTTGGAAAACCGACAGAGTCAAAATAAGCCGTTAACGGTATTGCGACCTTCGGTTTGAGTTCCGGGTACTGCTGCCGCCCGGCCTGGAATGGGAATGTTCATTTCCCCAGCGATAATTAGAGCGTTTTGGAGCAGTCCCTTTCTTGACCGTGTTCCGGCCGTTTGGAATGATCTCGGCCTTGATGGAAGGATCAACTTCATATCCGGAAATCACAATTTTAGGCAGATCCCGTTTCACCAGACGCTCAATATTTTTGAGATGCTGATGTTCATCGACACACACCAGGGATACCGCTTCGCCTTCGTTTCCCGCCCGACCGGTGCGCCCGATGCGGTGCACGTAATCTTCCGGCACGTTCGGCAGCTCGAAATTCACCACATGGGGCAGCTGATCAATGTCCAGACCGCGCGCCGCGATATCGGTGGCCACCAAGACCCGGACGGCACCCCGCTTAAAATCGGCCAATGCGCGGGTGCGGGCGCTTTGTGTTTTATTGCCGTGAATGGCGGCGGCTGTAATGCCGTCCTGTGAAAGTTGCTTTGAAAGCCGGTTGGCCGCATGTTTTGTCCGTGTAAACACCAGCACCTGTTTCCAGTTTTTAGAGCCGATCATCCAGGAAAGCAGGGCCCGTTTGCGTTCGCGGTCCACAGGATGAACAACCTGTGCCACCAGTTCAGAAGGCGTATTGTGACGGGCGATTTCGATCAGCTTCGGGTTTTTCAAAAAACCGGCGGCCAGCTTTTTGATCTCGCTGGAAAAGGTCGCGGAAAAAAGCAGGTTCTGCCGGACTTTGGGTAAAAGCGCCATGATTTTTCTGATATCGTGGATAAAGCCCATGTCCAGCATGCGGTCCGCTTCATCCAGAACCAGAAATTCGACCTTGGAAAGATCGACCGTTTTTTGTCCGGCGTGATCCAGCAAACGTCCGGGCGTGGCCACCAGGATATCGACGCCGGCACGCAGCTTCATAATTTGTGGATTAATTTTTACACCGCCAAAAATAACCGCCGATTTCAGAGGGAGGTGTTTTCCATAAGCCAGCACACTTTCCTGCACTTGCGCCGCCAGCTCGCGGGTCGGGGTTAAAATCAGGGCACGCACAGCCCGCCGGGGGCCGGATTTTTTGAGCGCGCTGTTCAGTTTTTGCAGCAAGGGCAAGGTAAACCCGGCGGTTTTTCCGGTCCCGGTTTGGGCGCGGGCCATCAGGTCCGCCCCTTCAAGAATGGCGGGAATCGCTTGTTGCTGTACGGGTGTGGGTTCGGTGTAACCTTGCTCTGTAACGGCACGGCGTAATTCGGCCGACAGGCCGAGGGTTTCAAATGACATGAATATTTTTGCTCCTCATATGGCCCGCACAAAACCATTTGTGCACTGGTCAGGGCATTTTTAATAATTGTAGGCTTTCGAGGTGAACCAATAGAAATGAAACTAGGGATTGACCGCGAGGACTTTCGGCGCAGACCAGATTGCGCCCAACTCGATATGGAGTATAACAGAAAAAATACACCCATGCCTAGAAAAATAAAAAAGGCGGGATGCGCTGATCATTCTGAACCCCTAAGGCCTTGTATTCATTCACCTAGAAAACAGGGACACACCATTGAAAAACATTCATTTCCCAAAGGCGCAATGACAGTATTTGTCCTTTCACACGCGCCATGCCTTTGGATTGAAAGAAACCGCACGCCCGATTCCAATAATAACAAACTGGAATATTAAGGCTATAAAAAGTGCGATTGGCCCGGTACTCACAAACCGCCTCACATCTCGGTTAAAGGAATACAGCGCCGTAATTTCTCCCCATGCGTAACCCTCGAGTAGAACAAGGTTATGATTTCAACGCGAAAAAGGAAGCCCCAGCATGGCCAGGAGCGCGGGGCCTTCTGGGTTTTTAAGGACGAGAGATTCTTTTTTTTGTTTGGTCAATTTCTTGACCGCGTGCTCCGCTTTTTGAGCCAGCGCGCGCGTCCCGATTTTGCTCTGATAAACCAATTGGAGCGGGCCGCCAGACCGAAGATACTTGGCGCCATTTCCGCCCCCGCTAGAATGTTCTGAAAATCGCCGCTGAACGTCCGTCGTAATGCCCGTGTACAAAGCGCCTCGCCGGTTCCGGATGAGATAAAGAGACCAAGCTTTCATGGGACGAACCGGAGGAGTAAGGTCAATCTCCCGCTAAAAGGTGGCCGAAAAACGCAAAAATGCCAATCATAATACCGGTTAAAAACTGGGCATGGACAAAATAGGACACCTTTCTCAAGGTTCTCGGCGAATACCGCCAAGAGAGGAAAAAACCAAAGAGCCCCTGCCAGGCAATGAGAATAAGAACAAGATATAAAAAGAGGTTTTGATCGGCAAGTCCCATAAACAGGGCATGCAAGGCAATGACGGCAATCGCCGCGACGCCCACGTGAAGATGGGTTTTATTTAATAGATTCAACACTTTTTTAAACAGCGGCAGGGTCACATCCTCATAAATCTCCGGCAAAATACGTTCCGCCAAGGCCCCTTTACCCAAACTCAACTTGAGTACGGTCCGGCCGTAAATGATGGCCAGCACTGCCAAACCCAATCCGCCAATCCCTTCGCCCACTTCAGTAAAAACCGTTTCTTGCTCTTCGCGTCCTTCATAACGATTGTAGACAGAAATAAAATAAACCAAAGAAACGAGAAAAACGGCTGCCGTGAAAATCAGGACGCCCTTTAATTTTTTCATGGATTGCCCTGTGGTTAATCCGATTGAATCCAGTACATGGCCTTTTCAGAGGTGTCAAAGGTGAAATGACGGACTTCGATACTGGGGAAAAATTTGTCTCCGACTTTGACACACTTCGCGAGCCATTGTTGATCGGAAACAACGGCTTCCCGCTCAAAGTCTGAAAAATGTTGAATCTTTTTGGGAATATTTTTCAGAAGCGCTTTAAACGCGATGCCCTTGAAATGAAGATATTCGACATAAACCCGGAGCTTTTTATGCCGCTTTAACTTGTTTTCGACAACACCCCAGATCTCATCGACGTCTGCTTTTGAAATCCCCCCGTCCAAGCGCATGCCGATAACACGATCGTCATCAAAAGGAATCATCGTGATCATTTGTTTTCTGCCTATATCCCTGGAACCCGTTGCCTTCAACCTTTCTCGAAGCCATTAACGGAACGAAAGCCGCCTGTAGTTCCAGTTTACCCCTACTGTCCGGCACTTTGAAAGAATGATTTTGTTTTTTTTGTGACCTTGTTCCAGGCCCTTCCCAGCGCACTCCCGCTTTTTTCAGAGAAGCGAACAAAATCTCCCATACGAACATGTTCACCGTTTTCTTTCACTTTGATCCAGCTTCTTTTTGATCCGCTGTTATCCACGACCATGGCAATGGCCATGATGCGATCATTTTCTTCAATCTCATTGGTTAATGGATTGAGAGACCGTTCTATCGTATGTACTTCCATTAAATCTCCGACATTCAATTTATCCCGCCCCATTGTGACTTCAAAATAATATTCGTCTTCGTCTCTGCGGGCAGACAAAATATATCCTTTGGCCGAGAACAGTTTGTAAAATTTTTTTCCTGCGCCGTAGGTAATGGAATTGACAATTGCGGTATTCAAGATACGGTCTCGATTATTACTCACACTTTGAACCCCCTCAACTGCGTTATCCTCAACTTGAATCACGTCCTTTAATTCCTGTTTTTCTCCTCTGAAAATTTTTAATGTCCCTAAAATATCCGCATAAAAAAGCGCTTTCCCTTCAACGACATTATTCGTTAGCCGCGCCGTTTTCAGATTGCTTTGGATATGATAGTCTGCCTCTTGCGCCGAAGACGTAAAAGATACGTTACCTGTATCAAGAAGCAGTTTTTCAACTGTGGACCGCACAATATTGTCCATGTTCATTTTTGTGAGCTCTACGCCGCTTCCCTGAAACGCCTGTACTTCCAGGAAAACCTTGTATTTATTCCCTGAGACTTCGTTTTTAGTCGGTAACACTACTGCTGGAGACAGTTGAATCGGAGGATACGTATGCACATTGGTCGCCGCGCAACCGTACAGGAGAACAAACACGAATAAGCTTAAACAACCATACCATTTCATATCAACCCTTTCCTAAAGTTATGAGTGGTCTACATATTTTGTTCTACTTTGTCCTTGTATTTCATTCGTCAGGTTTTATTAAAAAGAAAGTACCCATTGATACTGGAACCAATATTTTTACTGAATTTATATACAGGCTTGGTCTTTAAAAACAAACCAGGATATCTAGAAAAAGCATTAATTTAATAAACAGAGAGCAAGGAACATTCACCATTCAAGGTGAAAACTTTTTGTATTAGAGTATGAAGTTATGATGGATGGGCCGGATTTTATTATACCAATCCGGAAGTGTCAAGTCCTCTCTAATGAGGGGATTTGCCCCGATTATGAAAAAATAAAGAATGATACAAAAAAGAGTTATATCCAGCTTAAATAGCAAGGTCGTCACAAGGCCTCCATTTCCCGGTTTTTAAAACCAGGCTGAAAAAAGAAATACTGACCCGAAAATATTCTTACCCCCGACTGATTACACTCCATTGACAGTCTTTCCAAATGCGGTAACATTTGACTTGATTTAAAATTAAATCAAGTCTGTTGGAACCAGAATAAGGATTCAATAAACGATCGCTTTCCATGAAATCACCCGCAAACAAACTCATTGAAATTAATCCGGCTCAGCTGATCTCAGCCTTGATGGATTTTCAAATTGCCATCCGTAAAGTGGCCCTTTACGGCTTTTCTCACCCCATCGTCCCCAAACTCACAACAAATCTAAAAGAACAATTTAATCCGCTGATACAACAAGCGGAAACATTGTCATTTGTTATCGCCAAAAACGATATTCTGTACAATGAACGGCCCCTTTCCAGTCAACATCCTGTTATCGTTGAATTGGCCAGAACCCTCCATCAACTCAATCTCATCCAGTTCACTTTTAAAAAAGCGGTCTCTGAGGAAGATCTTCTGGCCTTTTTAAAATTTATTGTGGAAACCCGTTCTGCACAAATCACACAGGAAGATCCATTGCTTTCCGAATTCCATAAAACCGTAGACAGCATCTCGCTTCAGCGGGTCAGTTTTAAAGAGGTCGTGAGCCTTAGCGATAGCAAAGATCCTGATACTCCCAAAACATCCGGCCCAGAGCTCTGGAGAAACCTCGTTCATCATCTTGAAAACGACCATTTGCCGGAATCGGTAAAACAGGTCTTTGAAAGTGAAAAAGACACCCCTCCTGACCCGGATCAGATCGCGGCCATCGTCAACGACTTGTATGCCCACAATAATCACAAACCGGCCAAAAACAATCTCTATGATGCCGCCATTGTCAACTACCTGAAGGAACGCGCCAGTCAGCAACAAGAACACGAGATATCATCCTCAGACCGTGCTCAAGATCTCTGTACCCTGTTTTCCAATCTTCGTGAGGATGTGCGCCATCAGCTCTTTCGATTTGCGACCAAAGAACAGGACGGAGGGAAAATGGCGATTGAAAGCTTGTTGGAAATGCTGCCGCCCAAACAGTTGCCTGAAGTTTTAAAACACATTCAACTCTCTGAACAAACGGTTTCAAAGCCGATGTTCAGTTTGCTTAAAAAGATGGTTTCCCTTTCAGGCCCGGATGACATGCGCGAACATTTACTCTCATCCCGTTTTGAAAATCACGAAGGTTTAATTGAAGAATTACTGAGTGATCGTTCAGACCGAGAATATTACCCCGCGCAGCACAGAGCCTTGCTGGACAGTGAGCTTTCCGACCAAATGGCGGCCATGCAGGAGGCCCCCAATGCCGGAATCAACCCGCTCGTGGATGCTGAAACCGATTATCATCTGGCCCTAATACTCATTGAACTGCTCGATGGTCCCATTTATTCCGAAGTCCAAATGAAAAGCTGTGTCGACTACATGAAAACCCTTCTTGTACAAGGGCTTGGAGAAAACACACAGTCCATCACGATACAGACCCTTAAAACCTTGCTTAAAAACTGTGGTTCGAACAAGGCCTCAGACCGGACATTTTGGAAAAACGCGTTAAAAATGGTCCTTGCCCCTGAAATCTTATTGCAGCTTATAAGCGCTTCGGTCGAAAAATCCGAAGAAGAATTTCAGATACAGGACTTGATCACCGTCGCGGGCTCGGAATTATTTCCGGTCCTGCTTCAGGTTCTGGAAAATGAATCCAACCTCTCCACACGCAAGCAGATCCTGCATTTTATCGTCCAATGCGGCCGACCGGTTATTCCTTTGGTAGTGGAACAGCTCTCCAGTGAAAAATGGTATGTTGTCCGGAATATGCTGATGATTCTCAAAGACCTGCGTGCGGAGGAAGCCCTCCCCGAAATGGCCTGCTGCATGACCCACGAATCCGGCAAAGTCAGGCTCATGGCCCTGCAAGCACTAATGGCCGCCGGACCGGAATCGGATGAATTACTGGAAGCTGCTAAAATAGGGCTTCAGGACGAAGATGAAAAAATTTCCAAAACGGCCGCCGATTTAATTGCTGAACGTTCCCATATCAGTGCAGGGCCACTCGTGTCTGCCTTGCTTCAACACAATACCAAGGGCACGCGGCAGACCATCTGGCAAATTCAATTGATTAGGGCGATCGAAAGATCAGGATCTTCCCACTGGCTTCCTGTACTCGAACCCTTGTTAAAGTGGAAATTTTTTGGGTTGTTTTGCTGGGGACGGGAACGTCTGTTACAAAAAACACTCCAAAATGCAATCGTAAAACTGAAAAAAGAGGGGGCGCCGCATGCCGGATAATCACCCACACGGACCATCAGACACCTATACTCAAGGCATACCGCGACAAGATTCCGATCCGCCTCTGGGGAATGTTTCAAGTCCGGCTGAAAAATTTTTGCGGGCAATGGCCAAAATCCTTGTGGACCGTGCTCTTTACCCCGAAAATCATCCCAAAATCATGGCCAGCATGAACGATTTACATCAACTGCTTGAAAATTTATTCATCGAAAAAGACCATCGTATTTTTGTTTTTATAGAAGATCAGATCTACATCGATGATCGACTCATTAAAGGAGATGCCAATCAGGCGGCGATCGCGCAGATCTTTACGGATAAAGGCATTGAAGTCCTGACCCTGCTCACGGGATTAAAGCAGGAAGAACTGCACCTTTTTGTTGAATACCTCGCCGCACCCAAGACAGAGAATGTAGCGCTGCCCCGTTTTCAATCACACTTTATCACTCTCGGAAAACTCGCCCTAGAGGAGGACGGTAAGACTAAAATTATGCCGTCGCTTCAAAATCTGAATATGGCTATTCATAAAAACGGCAAGGCTGAAAACCGTTATTCAGAAGAAACCAAAGTGCTCCGGGACCTCTACCTCGACTGGAGTGGTGTACAAACTGCCCTCATTAAAAATGTGGGAAAAATCATGCTCACTTTGGAAACCTCTCTCTTTTCCAATATGTCCTCCCTGATTCCACTGGCCGAGCTCAAATCCTATGATGAATACACCTATGTCCACGCCATTAATATTGCCATTCTGACTATGGCCCAGGCGGAAGCCCAGGGGTATTCAAAAGAAGCAATTCACGCTTTTGGCACAGGGGCCATGCTGCACGACGTGGGCAAAACCGAAGTGGCGGTCAAAGTGCTCCATAAACAGGGTAAACTGACTGAGGCGGAATTTGAGCAAATGAAAAGCCATCCAACACGCGGCGCAATGATGCTGCTTGGATTTCCTGAAATTCCGCGCGTAGCCGCAATCGTGGCCTATGAACATCACCTCAAATACAATTGCAGTGGATACCCGACGATGAAACAAAGCCGTCCTCAGCATATCGCCAGCCGCTTTACCGCCATCGCGGATCAATTCGACGCGATGCGCAGCAATCGACCATACCGGGATGCAATGGCACCTAAAAAAATCCTCGAGATCATGGAGGATGGCAAGGGTGCGGAAATTGACCCCGGCCTTTTTGATGAGTTTCTTGTCCTGATTAAAAACCGGAAAGTCATCTAAACAAGGAAAAGATCATGCAAACTAGAAAGACCCTTCCTGAAGCTCAAGCAATATCTGCTTATTCACCTGAATCAATCCCCGTTTAGGCCGATCAAGGTCTATGATAATAAACACAATGAGCGCGATTAAAAATGAAACCAGTATGGCCGGGGCCACAATGCGTTTTCCGCTCAGCCCGCTGGAATATCCAAGGATGCCGCCGGATGCAATAAAAACAATAAAAAGAAGGATCAAAACCACTTCAGGAACATGCATTTGTAAAATCGCGTTTCTCTTGCCCTGACTGTCGATCACTTCGGTTAACGCATTGAGAAAAGCTCCGGTTGTGACTGCACGGGGGTCTTCATTGGCCGCCAATATAGATAAAGCCCACAATTTATTTTGCAATGCGCTTACCTTGTTGTTATACGCTTTTCGCGCTTCATGTTTTGTCAGGTCAATATGGGTCACCTCAACCCGCAAATCAATATACTGCTTTATTAACTTCTCGGCATCACCCTGGTATTGCATCGGAAGCAATTGCACTCTTAACAAGGCTGTTCCAATTGCATTGGCCTCGTCAATCAAGGCATGGCTTCGCTGGTCAAAACGCTGCATGGACATACTGAATGTAAACCCCAGCAATAAGGCCAATAGTCCAAGGATACTGCCCTGGATCGATCCGGTGAGTGATTTGACCTCATCGTCGGTATTCGCTTGAACAAAGCGCCCCATTCTAAATCCGATTTCGTTAAACAAAATGATCAGAAGAAAAAGGACACCCGTGATTGCGATACTGTTATGTTTGTAAAGAAATTCTTCTTGTCCCATGGTTATTTTTTAATTTTGTATGGCGGAAAAATTCAATAAAAATAGAATCACGTCTACCAATGAATACTAATCCGTCCAGATTTTTAAAGACTGCGCCCACCTGAGCCCTCGAACCAATCCGCCGGCAAGTTTGGGTACGGTTAACTGCATGGGGCGTTTTTCCAAACACGACAGAACATGCTCCGCGGCTTTTTCAGCAGTTATTAACAATGGTTTTTTCTTCGCCTTGGCCATCTTGGTCTGGACAAAACCAAAACGGATATTGGTTACAGCAATCCCTTTCTTTTTTAATTTAAGCCCCATGGATAACAAATAGTGACTGAAGCCGGCCTTGGACGCGGCATATGAAGGCGCATCGGCCACATAAAGATCATCGGCAATACTTGAAAGACCGAGAAAATGGCCATTTCCCCGTTCAAGCCAATTGGGGACAAGCACCTCCACCGTTTTCACCATGGCCAATAAATTCACTTCCAGAACACGGGATTCATTCGACAAATCCGGAAGGGTCAAATTCGAGCCAATCCCCGCGCAATAAATCACGGCGTCAAAATGCCCCACTTCCAACAAGAGGCACTTCAGAAGTTCAGGATAATGAGGAGAAGTGACATCTAGGACTTCATGCCGGGGCCCATTCGGGCCGAAGGGACTGGGGCTTTTTGAAATGCCGATGACCTGGTCCCCGCGATTCACCAGGGCCCGTGTCACTGCGGCCCCGATCCCGTCTGAATTGCCAATCACAAGAATATTTCGGGACATACCGGATATGATGTATCAGGAATTAGAAATATTGATCACCAGCTTCTCGGGATCAACCGGCGTTGTGGCCATATCCCGATAGGTTTTGCTTTTCGGATCATTCTGAATGCGTTTTTGAATCTTTCTGAGCTTGAGATACAAACCCAGCACCCCTGTTAGCGTCGTGGCCGCTTCAAACACACGTTTGAGCGAAAATACCACGCTGTTTTCAACGGGAAAACCTGGACGCCTTTCCGACCGGCTCTTTCTCCTGATGATGCCGGACTGCAGGGGGTGTACTTTCTCATAACGAATAGAACCGTAAAACCACATGACCTGCTCCTGCAAACGTCGGACGCTGTTTCCATCGGCAAAACGGCGTCTAAAAAGGCGCTCCACATTTTCTTCTGAATAATAGGAATCCCAAGCCGCCATGTAGGTTTTATGCCATTCTTCAGGGGACATCTTTTGATGCTGCGTACAAGGATGCTCCAGGTCGTACTTATTCATATCGGGTTCCAGTCCCACGCCCGCATTGACCAGCGTTTGATGGTCCTCGGAACCGGGCAGGGGGGTAAGCATAAAAAACTCAAGCAAATCGATAGGCAGTTCTTTTTTAATGATTTCGATATCCCGCATTACGGAATCATAGGTATCAGTCGGAAACCCGATAATATACCCTGCCGTGATTAAAACCCCGGCGCGGCGCCAATCCTGTAACATGTCGCGATACTGTTCAACATGATTCTGCTTTTTTCCAGTGCTTTTTAATGAATCGGGGTTAATGTTTTCCAATCCAATAAAAACCTTGTGGCAGCCTGCCTTGCCTGCCTTTTCGATAAATCGGGGGATGCGGTGACATGCCGTGTCCACCTGAAGAATCATGTTAATATTCATCCCTTCAACTTCACGAAGTTGTATCAGCCGGTCAAAAATTGATTCCCAATTCCGGTTTCGGGCAAAATCATCGTCAGTCACAAAATATCGCCGGATTCCGTTTTTCCAGTTTTCCCGCACAATCGCTTCCACATCATCCGCTGATCGATAACGTGATTTACGCCCCTGTACATTGATAATAGTGCAAAAGCTGCACGTAAAAGGACAACCGCGGCCCGCATCAAATGTTGCGAGGCTTCCCACATAACGGGAGACGACATCCGTCGGTAAAATCGGTGCGGCCTGTTCTTGAAGATTCGGTAAGTCATCCAGAAAATTATAAAGCGGTTTTAAGGTGCCGCCAACGGCATCTTTTAAAATCCCGCCCCAGGTTTCTTCCACCTCTCCCGCAACCAGTGTAATCCCTGCGGTCATTGCCGCAGAAAGATCATCGGGTGTCTTCTTTAGCATGGAAAAACAGCCACTGACATGGAATCCGCCAATCAGAGTTGAAATCCCTTCTGCCATAAACTGGTGACAAAGATCCACTGCACGGGGAAACTGGTTGGTTTGCACACCCACCATGCAAATCACACCATCCCCGCCGGAGGCCCTAAACTGTTTGATAATGTTCTGAACGGGGATTTTTTGGTTGGTTTCGTCATAAACGTCGATGAGCAGTTCAGTCTCCTCTCCTAACTGTCCAGAACAACGCACCTCTTCTGTAATCGCGTAGAGACAAGCCAAACTGTTGCTTGGAATACTGGAGAGCTGCCAACGAATGACATATCCTTCGTCATCGTAATGAGAAGGTTTAATGAGGACGACACGGAAATTTTTTTTCAATGATATTCCTTAGTAAGCCATGTCTAATCTACGCCGTTTTTTAGCTGAAGTACAGCAATGAAATAGAATCTTGATAAATTGTCCCTACACCGTGCTTTCAAACAAGGCCCGATAACCCTCTTGATAACTGGGATACTGGAGGGCATACCCTGAAGATTTCATGCGGTCATTCCGGCAGCGCTTATTTTGCTTTCCCCCTTTTTCAATGACCTGTGGCTGCGGGGCGGGAACCCCCATCTGTTCCGCCAGCCAGGAAATCACGTCAAACTGAGGCACAGGTGCGTCATCGCTGGCGACATAACAATTTGCAAGCTTTTGGCCCGACAAACGGGCCTGCAGTAAATATTCCAAAAAACCCGCACAGTCATCCCTGTGGATTCGATTTGTATAATATGGCGGGCGGGACTGAACTGTCATGCCCTCTTTGGCCAGGCGCAAAAGTCGCGTGCGGGCCGGGCCGTATATGCCCGAAAAACGGACGATCGTATTGTCCGGAGCATGGGAAAGGACTTTTTTTTCACCCGAAAGAAGACATGCTCCAATAGCATCCTTTGGGGAAGCGGGCGTAGATTCATCCACCCATTGCCCCTCTGTCGCGCCGTAAACACGCGTGGATGAAATAAAGATCCAGTGCGGTTTGTGTGCCTGATTAGAAAAATGATTCAGCAGATGCCCCAAGCCTTCGTCATAGACAGCCTGGTAATGGGTTTCATCACGCGAGTCGGGGGCCACCATAAAAAATACCTGGTCAAAATCATTATCCAGTTTCTGAAGGGTTTTAGGAGCCGTGATGTCTGCAGTAATCATTTTCATCTCAAAATCAGAAGTTGGAACGGCGTTTCTTCGCAAACCCGTGACATGGTGACCGTTTTTAGTCAGCCGTTTGGCAAGACACATGCCCACATCTCCGTAACCCGCAATCAATATCTTCGCCATTACCCGCTCCGCGTCAGCCTCAAAGGTCTATCATAAAACGACAATAATGCCATAAGCCATTGCTTTCTTGCTGCTGGTCTGACTTTTCTGATTGATAATCAAGAAGTTGATCGTTAATATGGACTTTTTTAATGACTTTATTCCAAAGGATCCGCATGGAAAAACTGAAATCCATCGTCAATGCCGGCCAAACCCCCGTTATGGGATACTACCTCAGATTTCTTGCATTGGTCTTCATGGGGATGTCGGGGTTTCATTTTGCCAACCTCATGGGTTATGCGGGGTCAAACCTTGAAACCATGCTGCCAGGGGCTAGAATGCTTCATATCGTATACGCCCAGTTTTTTGCGGTCACCGCGATTGGATTATGGAAATTACAACCCTGGGGGGTGGCGTGTTTTTTTATCGCGACGATATCTCAACTTGTCCTTTACTGGGGGATGCCTCAATATTTCACACAGATCGAAGAAGGCGAGCAAGCTTTTCAAGGGATTATTAATATTCATATCTCAACAATCGCAGTCTTTTGCATTATTCGCATCAAAAGGAAATGACCCTGTCCCCCATAGATTAAAACAACCCGCTCCCTTCAAATTATCCTCTTTATGAAGATCCGGTATGAAAATTGTCATCGATGAAAATATCCCCTTTGCTAAGGATATTTTTTCAAAACTCGGCTCGGTTTCTCTTCTGCCAGGGCGGACCATTAACGCCCGCACCGTGCGGGATGCCACCGCGCTGATTGTTCGATCCATCACCAAAGTCGATGCCGCTTTGCTTAAAGGCAGCACCGTACAATTTGTGGGCACTGCAACGGCCGGCATCAACCACATTGATCAACATTATTTAAAAAACCGGAACATTCTTTTCGCATCCGCTGCCGGAGCCAATGCGGATTCCGTCGCTGAATATGTGTTATCCGCGCTCTTCATCCTCGCAAAAAGAGCCGGGGAGACGCTTTCGGGAAAACGCCTGGGCATTATCGGAGCCGGCCATATCGGCCAAAGGGTTGATCGGATGGCCCGAACCATTGGGATGGAAACCATTTTAAATGATCCACCGCGGAAAAGAGCTAGTGGCGATCCGGTGTATCGCCCGTTTCAAGAGGCCTGCGATGCCGACTTTATCACACTCCATGTCCCGCTCAACCGGGCAGGGCGAAACCAAACAGAAGGCCTTTTTAATGCTGCGGTCCTTTCAACACTCAAGGCCAAAACGGTGGTAATTAACACCGCGCGCGGCGAAGTCGTGGATATGCTTGCCTTTTCACATGCCCTGGCTCAAAAAAAACTGGCTAAGCCCGTTTTTGACGTCTGGCCGCATGAGCCGGATATTGACTGGGACTTACTGGACCATGTTGAACTCGGCACGGTGCACATCGCGGGCTATGCACTGGATGGTAAAGTCAAAGGGACTTTGATGATGTATGAAATGCTCTGTGCCGCATTAGGGGTACGGCCCTCAACACAGCTGCATCATCAACTGCTTCCTGAAACCCCAATCATCGAAGCGGATGCCGCAGGAAAGACGGATTTCAACATCCTGTCGGAAATCATTCACAACGCCTATCCCCTTGAGGCGGATGATCAACAGCTTCGCACAATACGCCAACTTCCGGAAGAAAACCGCGCTGCTGCATTTGACCAACTCCGAAAAAACTATCCGGCCCGCCGATCGTTTCGAGGCATCTCTGTATCCCTTCAAAACGGAACCCCTGCTTTACGGGAAAAACTCCAGGTTTTAGGTTTTAATTTACGTTCCTGAATTTTTATAAGCACTTCAGGCCTTAGTCAATCACCCTTCCGGCAAGCATTTTTTTATTTCTTCGATATACTGAAAGAAAACCCGAAAAACAAACCATCCTCAAACATTAACAACCGGAGCGTTATGGATACTTTTATAGCAAGACAACCTATTTTTGATGAAAACCAGGACGTGTATGCCTACGAACTGCTTTTTCGTTCCGGCATGGAAAACTATTTTAATGGCGATAATCTGGATCAGGCTTCTTCCAAAGTGATCGGTGACAGCGTACTGGTATATGGCCTGGATGTGCTGACTGCGGGGAAAAAGGCTTTTTATAATGTCACGCGGGAAACACTGGTTGAAGAATACTGCGCAATGCTCCCCAAAGATCAAACCGTGGTTGAAATCCTGGAAACAATCGATCCCGACCCTGAAACACTGGCCGCATGTCAGCGGCTTAAAGCCGCTGGCTACACGATCGCACTGGATGATTTTGTTTACGAAGAAAAATACCAGCCCTTCCTGGCCTTGGCCAGCATTGTCAAGGTTGATTTTCTGCTCTCCAGCAAAGAGGAACAGCGTCAAATGGCCGAACTGTTTATCCCGAGAGGCATTAAAATGCTTGCGGAAAAGGTAGAAACATGGGAGGTGTATCAAGAAGCAAAGGCAATGGGCTATACCTATTTTCAAGGTTATTATTTCAGTAAGCCCGTTATCATGAGCAGCAAGGACATTCCCGGATTTAAACTTCACTATTTGCAGATTCTTCAGGAAATTAACAAACCCGATCTTGATTTTGACCGGCTTGAAAACATCATCAAGGAAGAGATGTCCCTGTCCTACAAACTTCTTCGTTACATCAACTCGGCGTTCTTCGGCTGGCAGGTTAAAATTTCTTCCATCGGACATGCCCTTGTTCTCCTTGGACAGAGCGAGGTAAAAAAATGGGCTTCGCTGATGACACTGGCCAGTATGGCGGATTCACAAAAAGACGAACTGGTCGTGCAGGCGATTGTTCGGGCCAAATTCAGTGAATCTCTCGCACTTGTATTTCATCAGAAAGCGCGTGCGCAGGATCTTTTTTTAATGGGTATGTTTTCACTGATTGATGCCATTATGGACCAGCCTATTGAGGACATTCTCGAAAAAATTCCGATTCATGAAGACATTAAAAGCGCACTGTTAAACCACTCCGGTCAATTTGGGGCAATTTATAAACTCGTTCTTGCTTATGAACAAGGCGATTGGGCGGCTATCCCCGCACTCAACGAGGCATTGAACCTGAACGACGATCGTGAAATACCGCAATTATATGTTCAAGCTTTGGATTGGGCCAATCAGAGTTTTAAAGAAATGGGGGAGATGCATGCGAATGCATAAGAATTTTTTACCGATTTCCAACCGGTTCTACAACAGACTTGACCCGCTTTACGTTATTAGGCCCCCCCGCTAAATGGCTTGAGCGACCGCCAATTTTTTCTTGACAAGTTCCCTGAATCTGGGCATCTTACGATTGGATTTGCTGTGCCGAGGGGAAGATGGACGAGTCACGCTTGCTCAAACCAGGGTTTTTGATCCTGTTTCTGTCCGTTTTTTGTTCCCTGCATTCTGCCCATGCTGCGGGTCCGGCACCCTCCGATCCCTGGATTTCACTTGAAAAAAATCTGATTCAGCTCCACAAACAATATGCCCCTGATTCTGCACTGTTGAATGCCCCGACGTTTTCAGCACAGGTCGAGGCGTATCTCGATGCCGGCCTATGGTCTTCCGCCGAAGCCCTTTTATCCAAAGCGCCCGCACTTCCAGCGGAAGATTTAAGAGCCCTCTGGTTGTCCCTTTATCTGAAAAGGGGAGCCTATGAAAAAGTGTATGCCGCCTATCAAAAATACCCGCTGTTGTTTAAAGCGCATTCTGACCGTATGGTGGGCGCCATACAAGGCGCATTGGCGAAAAAAGAATACGCCGCTGCGCTTTCGCTACTAAAAAGTAGAGATCACTCGGCCCGCTCCAACCCGGAACAACTTTATTTTTCAGCCTTGGCCTACTGGGGTCTCAAGGAACACAACAGGCTGGACGCCACCTTAAAAGAGGCCGTCCTTTGGGCCAATGCACATCCGGATTCCTCCTGGGCCGAGAGGATGCACCTTCTGAAAGTGTATTATCACCTCAATCAAAAAGAATATGACCTTGCCTTTACCAGCATGGGCAACCTGTTTGATAACAATACCGACCTTGCCTTATTGGCCTTGACATGGGGCTACTTTAAACTGGGGGCAAGCAGTAACCTCTTCAGCATATTGCAAGCCGTTGACGCGGCATCAGCGCAATCCCCCTATCACAGCCAGATTTACCGTATTTTAAGCCGGTTTTTAATTCAGGAAGGCAACCTTCGCGGCGCGGTGGAAATGGACCAAAGAGAACGGGACGCACTACAAAGTCAAATGAAAATCCTCGAAGAAGAGACCGCCCTGCTCCGCCGCGGAATATCCACTTCGTCCCGCTCCAATCCCCCTGGCGCCCAGCTTGCCGAAACCTTGTCCCGTTTGCAGCAGGAAGTGGGTGAAAAACGGGAAATGAAGCCCCTCTTTTGGTACATCGACCTGCAACAAAGGCGTCAATTGCTCAACCAGCTTAAAAACCGGGAGCGCATGATTGATCAGGAACAAAGACGGCTTCAGCTCGAAATGGTCCAACGCTGTCTTTCACTTAAGCGGCATGAGGCAGCCCTTCTGCTTGAAGATAATCTGGACACTCAAAACAGGACCGGAGACTCGCCCATCCCGCTTGAAACCACTCAAGACCTCTACCAAAAAGCGAGAGCAGCTTTTCAGGCTGGACAGGTTGATATCGCACTGCCCCTTCTTAAAACCATTTTGCAGGAATCCCCCCATACACCCTATGCGGATGAGAGTGCCTTTCGTCTGGGAGATGCCGCATTTGATCGCCGGGACTATGCCACAGCCATAAAATATTTTCAGCTTTTGGAGGATCGGAAGGATTCGCCATTACGGTCCCTCGCACTTTATAAATTGGCATGGGCCTTTTATCTGTCAGAAAAGCCCGCGGAAACTATTTCAGTGTTGGTAAAACAGGAAACCGAACCACCCGAAAATCAGGATAAAAAAGGGGTGTGCGTCATGGTTCGTACGCCGCAAGAACGCCGGGAACCCTATCGTCTGCTGGCACTGGCTGTTCGAAAACTGGGCGACCCCAATCAACTCATCCAACACGTTCAAGGGATTGATCCTGAAAATGGCTACGCTTTCTATAAAAAAGTGGCGGAGCACTATCAAGCGGAAAACAAAGCCGATGAAATGTTCCGGATTATCCGGTCCTGGATCAATACTTATCCGAATTATCAGAAAACCCCCTTGTTACATGAAAAAATGGTGCGCCTGATTAAACAAACAGAAGACGTTTCTCTAGATACAGTCGTCAGCGCCCGGACAGCGTTTGTGAACCGATACCGCCCGGGAAGCCCCTGGAGCATGCATAATGAAGCCACGGATGAAAACGGCATCAAACCGCTCTTAAAAAAACATCTGCTTTTTCTCATGACCCACCATTATGCCGAGTCTCAGAAAACCCGAACAGAGCAGGCCAATAAGGCCGTTTTGACCTGGTATCTTTATTATCTTGATCTCTTCCCGGATGAAAAAGAAATCGGCAAAGACCGCTATCTTTATGCTGAAACCTTAAACAAACTCAATGCCATCGAAAAAGCGGCAGAGGCTTTTCGAATGAGCGCCTATGAAGACCCGCCCCATTCCCTTTCCGCCGAAGCAGGATTTCATGAAATATTGCTGCTTGAAAAAATGCATGCCGTCGACAGCCCTGAAACCGAAGCGGGGTATCTCCGGTTTGCCTCCCGTTTTGCGGATGATCACCGTTCAAAAGAGATCGCCATGCGGCTCGCAGAATTCGCCTTTCAGCGTGGAGATTATGAAAAAAGCCGGTTTTATGCCAAACAAGCCTCCCCCGAATTTCAAAATCATATGGCTTCCCGTGAACTGGATCTGGCTGCGAAACGCCTGGTCGTTCAGGCTTTCTTAAAAGAGAAATCATACCGAGATGCGATTACCTTTATTCACCAGCTCATGACGAAAAATCGGGCCCCGGTGATTCAAAAAGAATTTAAACCCCTGCTTGTCTTGTCCTATTTCCAACAGGGGGAAGCACTCAAACATCAGGGCCTGGACGAAGAAGCCGCGGCGTCCTTTTGGAAAGCTTATCAATTCGGCGACGGAGATGAAATATCCGGTTTTTCACTTTTCGAAGCCGCCGTCCTTTGGGACCACCCGCATTCAATAGACAAATCGGAAAGCGCATTTCACCTTTATTCAATCCGTTATCCCAAATCAGCGCTTTATCACACGGCGTTGATCCGTTTGGCCGGAATCTATGAGCGGACCGAACGCCTTTTAAAAGGCGCACAAACCTATGAAACCGTAGCGCGTCTTCCCAAGCTCAGCCCGGAATGGGCGCACAACGCTCTGGAACAGGCCATCCTGCTTTATGAAGCCGAAGAAGTTTGGGAAAAAGTCATCCCACTTGCGATGGAACGTGCCGATGTGATTCCGGCAAACGGGACAACACCACGGGAAAAAGAAGATCGCGGACGATGGATGCTCACTGCCGCCGAGGCTGGTTTCAGACTGGGTAAAAGTGTCACCGCACTAAACATTCTAAACCAGCTGGCCAATGAACATGCTTTGGAAGACCAGGTGTACCCCCACGTCGCCAAAGCCCATTTTATCATTGCCGAATGGACACGGGATGATTTTGAAGACATTGAGCTGGTGGCGCCGCTTCAGGAAAACCTCCAGAAAAAGAAGTCCCTCTTTGAACAACTGCTTGTGAACTACGATTATGCCGTGGCCCATCCGTCTCCCCAAATTGCCCTGAACGCCAACTACCGAATCGGAACCCTTTTTGAACATTTTAGCCGGTCTTTACTGGAATCCGAACGCCCCGAAGATTTGTCTTTTGAGGAAGAGGCGCTCTACGAAGATTTATTATTGGAGCAGGCGCTTCCCTATTTCGAAAAAGCGGAAGAAGCGTATCGACAAAACATCCAGATCGCAGAGGAAACCGGTCTGGACAATGAATGGGTTGTAAAAAGCCAGATGCATTTGTTTATGATTCAACAGCAAATCGATATCTTTACCCGGGGCGGACAGGAGGTTTTAGGATAACATGATGAATCGATACCGATGGATCATACTTATACTTATGTCTTTCTTCATGTTGATGCATTCAAACCCGCTTTTCGCAGAAGACCAAACCATTTTACTGGATGAATCCTTAATCGTCGGAACACCATTGGAAGATGCCGCGCCAGGGCCTCAAAAACGGATTGCGGGACCGGCGCTCTCCACCGCCCTCCAGTGGGAAGGGGAATCCTCTCACCCTCTGGATATCCCAAAAGAAATTCTGGATCACCTGACCCAATCCGATCTTTCTTTTTTTAAACACCGCGAAAACGGGGCCGACGAGATTGAACTTTTTGAAGACGAAACCGACTTTGAGTCAGATTGATTGAATACCATGACGC
Source organism: Nitrospiria bacterium (assembly GCA_945787655.1). Classification (GTDB taxonomy): domain Bacteria; phylum Nitrospirota; class Nitrospiria; order SBBL01; family JAADHI01; genus JAADHI01. The sequence goes on from CALZIJ010000010.1 coordinate 44,545, forward strand.
TATTTTCAAATCATCAACGAAAATCACCCGGCCGACTTATCCCTTTTTCGATCTCATCCCTTTTATTTCACGCTGTCCTTTTTCTGTTATTTGCCTGGATGGATCTGACCTTCACCGCAGATAAAAAGCCCGATGAAGAGGTCATTACCATGGTCGAGCTCGAATCCATTCCACCATCTCCTCAAAAACCCGCGCCAACACCGCTTAAAGGGAAGATCTCGACCGAATCGGCTTTATCCCAAAGCGGAGAAGGCAGTGAGGAAACCCAGCCCTCTGAACCCGCTCTGGCGGAAAAACTTCCTGTGCTCGACCCTGAACTTGATGAAGAAATAGAATCGCCTTTTGGAGAGAACGGAGAACCCGCCTTATCTGACAACGGACCCGCCCTTCCCATGGAGGCAGCCGAGACAAACACACCCCCTTCCCGCGAAGCGGACATGCCCAGTCAGGAGGTCTCCCCTGAAGAAACACCTTTAATGGAAAACAACCTGGAGCAAATCGCAGACGCCGCGCCCTTGCCTTCGGAAACAGAAGACGCACCGGTGACCCCTTCTGAAACAAAAGAAGCGCCGCCTGAAAGACTCCCCGGACCCGACTCACCCCCT
>CALZIJ010000011.1:0-1681 GCA_945787655.1 Nitrospiria bacterium
CAAGGCTTTCAGGATGAGGAAACTGAAATTGTCTGGAACGGCCTTGTTTCCCGGTATTTGCCCCTCGATATTCAAAAGGTGGCGAGACGCAAGCTCCGCATGCTGAACAACGCCCGGTCCCTTGTTGATTTACGAGTTCCTCCCGAAAATCGACTAGAACGGCTTAAGGGTGTGAGAAAAGGGCAATACAGCATTCGAATTAACGACCAGTGGCGCATTTGTTTTGTTTGGGCGGGAGGAAACGCCGGCGCAGTTGAAATTGTGGATTATCATTAGGAGGTTTTTATGAGCGTAAAAGAACTGCCCAATATTCATCCGGGTGACGTGCTGCTCGAAGAATTTTTGAAACCGATGGAAATCAGTCAGAACGCGCTTGCGCGGGCCATTGATGTCCCGCCGCGTCGTATTAACGAAATTGTGTTGCGGAAACGGGCGGTAACCGCCGATACCGCGTTGCGGCTTGCCCGCGCATTCGGGACGTCGGCGCAATTCTGGATGGGACTGCAGGCCGACTACGACCTGGAAGAGGCGCGGAAAAAATCTGCCGATGCGATCCAAAAAGTCCGGCCGGTTGCCGCGTGAGGGAAGCTTAAAATGTCGAATGACGATCGATGACCCCCATGATGTGAGCGATGCCATTTCGATTTTCAATGTAAATCGAAATACAATTGTCATTATGGATAGCGATAAGCGGGCGCCACAGTCGCGATTAAATGCGACAAAACGCCGGATTATCGATGAGCTAGAAAAACGAAAAGGCTTATCGTGGGTCACCAAAGGCCGTGAAATTGAAAACTATATCCCTGCGCAAGCCGTTGATGCTTTGCTTGAGAGCAGTTCGTCGCCACATGTTGAGCAGTATGAATCTTTTTTTGACTATTTAAACAAATTAAAATCCGGCAAGGGTGATTATTTCAAGAAATACAAACCAATGTTGGCGGAGAATACATGTCCGCATTTGACGAAAAAAGCTCTGGAAAATGTTTTGGATCTTGGCGAACGCCTTGAAGGAATATGCAGCACTATTAAGGAATGGAACAAATAGACCGCACCCCATGAAAGCCTACTATCTCCCGGAGATTGAAATTTCAGAAAAAACACAGGTCATCGGAAACGTGGCCTTATCGTTTCCCGAGCTCTCTCCCAAACAACTCATTGACCTCTCCAATCGTCTCGTCGCCGCGCAGGAAAAACTGGCGGAAGAGTCGATTTATGACATCGTGGATTGGATTGCGCAGGCGGTCGCGCGCTGGCGCGACCGGAATGATGCGATCCGTCAAGAGGCGGAATCGGTTTTTCCGGAAGTCTGCGGGCTTTCAAAAGAGATGGTGCGGGTGGTGCTCGATGAACTTTTCGAGTCATTGGCCGGGGCGTCGCTCTTTCAACTGCTCGAATCAGAACTGGGCGATCCGAACGTGTTGGACCATTTTTGCCCCAGGAAAAACGGGGCGGGGAAAATACGCGCATTCGGCCCGCGTTTGATCACGCAGGTTTTACCGGGGAATGTGCTTGGTGTGTCGGTTGTGAGTCTCGTCTGTGGACTGCTGGTCAAATCAGCCAACTTACTGCGCGTGAGCCGTGAGGAATTGCTGCTGACGGTTTTGTTTGCACAATCGCTAAAAACGGTGTGGCCGGAGATGGGAAGCACGATAGCCGTGCTGTTCTGGGACAAAACACGGAC
>CALZIJ010000011.1:1785-42940 GCA_945787655.1 Nitrospiria bacterium
ATGGCAGTGATGAAACCCTCGCGGCAATTCGGCCGTATATTCCCGCCGCGACCGAAACAATTTTTCACGGGCACAAATTGAGTTTGGGGATTATCGCGCGGGAGTCTATCACTGCGGACATGGCCGAAAAAGCCGCAACGGATGTCGCACTTTACGATCAGCGCGGGTGTCTTTCCCCGCATGTGTACTATGTCGAGTCCGGTGGCGAAACGACTCCGACAGATTTCGCCGGGCAGGTGGCGAAAGCCCTTCAGACGTTTTCGGTAAAATGGCCCAAACAGGTTGTAGATCCTGAAACAGCAAGCCAAATACAACAGTTGCGCGGCGCACTTCCGCTCAAGGGCGGAACGGTGTTTAAAAGTGTTCAGGGTGTGGATTGGACTGTTCTGGTCGATCCCGAGCCTGTGTTTCAGGTTTCTCCACTTTCTCGTACAATATGGATCAAGCCGGTGGACGATCTTGCCACTATCCCGCCCCTGCTTTTGCCGGTACGTGATATGATTCAAGCCATCGGGGCGGCTGTTTCGCCGGGACGTACTGAAGCCATTGTGAATGCTTTTGCAAAAATTGGGGGATGCCGAATTTGCGCTATTGGCGACATGCAGCGCCCGCCCTTAAACTGGCATCACGACGGGGCACTCCGGCTGTTGCCCCTGTTGCGGTTTGTGGATTGGGAAAACGCATGATGAACAGAAAAGAAGATTTTTTAAACTATGTCTGCCAAACGTCTTCCAGGCCGGTCGGCCTTGAAGTCGACCGCGCGGCGGGTTCATATCTTTATACCCGGGAGGGCAAAAAATACCTCGATTTTATTTCCGGTATTGGCGTGAATAATTTGGGTTTTTCGCATCCTGCTGTGGTCGCGGCGGTTAAAGCGCAGGCGGAAAAATATCTGCATGTCATGGTGTACGGGGAATATGTGCAAGCCCCGCAGGTCGATCTCGCCAAGAAACTGGTGTCGCTTTTGCCGGAGCGGCTGAATCAGGTTTACTTCACGAACAGCGGCACGGAGGCAAACGAAGGGGCGCTGAAGCTCGCCAAAAAATATACGGGCCGAAAAAAACTGGTCAGTTTTGAGGGCAGTTTTCACGGCGATACGCAGGGGTCGTGTTCCGTGACGGGACGTGACATCTACAGAAAACCCTTTGAGCCCTTGCTGCCCGGTATCCAGTTTCTGCCTTTTAATGAGGTCGATGCCTTGGGGATGATCGATGAGAGCGTGGCGGCGGTTATTACTGAACCCATTCAGGGAGAGGGGGGAATGCGTGTGCCTGACGAGGGTTTTTTGAAGTCACTGCGGGCGCGCTGCGATAGCGTGGGTGCACTGCTGATTTTCGATGAAGTGCAAACGGGATTTGGCCGGACAGGAAAAATGTTTGCGATGGAACATTGGGGAATTATACCGGATATTGTCACGATGGCGAAGGCCCTGGGCGGGGGGATGCCGCTGGGGGCCTTTGCGGCCTCACGCGAGATGATGCGCACGTTTTCGGAGAATCCTCCCTTGTCACATGTGACGACTTTTGGGGGTCATCCGGTGTCTTGTGCGGCAGGCTTGGCCGGGATAAATGTCATTTGCGATGAAGATTTGGTGGAAAAAGCGGAAGCGGATGGAGAATGGATACGCAGTTATTTGAGGGATTTGGCGCAAACCGGGTGCGGTATTCAGAGCGTGCGGGGTAAAGGGCTGATGATCGGGCTTGCACTTGACTCCACCGTATTGGCTGAGCATCTTGTGAAAGGGGCGTTTGATGCAGGTCTTATTTTAGGCTGGACACTTCATACCGAAAATGTCATTCGGGTGATGCCGCCCCTTACGATATCAAGAACAGAAAGACAAGAGGGGCTTGACGTCATCAGGCAGGTGTTGGCTTTGAATGTGTCCTAGAAAATTCATTTAAAAACAGGCATGAAACAGGGTTTTGCTTCGTGTCCCTGATTGAAATATCACAGGTCATATGGTATTTTTCACCTAGGGAGATCTTCAATAGAAGGGAGTTGAAATGGATGAAGAATTATCTTCCACCATGAGAGACCGCCTGTCGGTTGATCCCGGAAAAATGGAAGAACAAGACGAAGCAAAATCAACGAGTGGAAGGTCACGCTCTGAAAGAAAAGCCGAATCGTATTATGAGGCTAATAAATTCAAAGATACGGGGGAATATATTCCGGCTGACTTTTCTTCTTTTCTTCTTTCTCTTGCGACTTCAGCACTGATTCATCTGGGGGAAGAAGCTGATCCCGGCACGGGGAAAAAAACAGTCGAGCTTTCGAATGCTCGCCAGGCCATTGACCTGGTTTCAATGCTGGAAGAAAAGACCCAGGGAAATTTGACCAGGGAGGAAGAAAATCTTGTGCGACGGCTCCTCTATACCCTAAGGATGAAGTATGTCGCACTGGAAAAACGTCACCACGCCTGACTTCACTCTTGTGTGTGATTTTACCATCCCTTTTTTTCGCCATGATGTTGTGTTTCCTGTGAAATATGGTCTGAAAAGGAGCCCTATTTGACGAAGAAGTGGGTCCTCTTTATTGTTATTCTTTTGATCGCCGTTGCCGTTTCTGCCCAGGCAATGCTTCAAAGCCAGTTTTATTCCAATAAGATAAAACGCTTCGTAGAAGCTCAGCTTGAAGAGCTTGTCGGGGAATCCGTTTCAGTGGGAGGCGCGATGGTTAATCTTTTTTCGTCCTCTCTAATCCTTAAAGGCGTAAAGATCAGCCCCGCCGGTTTAACGCAATCTTCTTTTTTCACCGCGGAGCAAATTGAAATCAAAGTGAGCCCCGGTTCTATTTTTACGGAGGTCTTTCTTGTTCGAAGCGTGGAAATAGAAAAACCGGTTGTGAAATTCTCTGCCGAGGATGTTAAAACCGTATCGGCCCTCCGAAAAGACACACCAGAGGATGTTTCCAATACTGAGCCGAAATTGGCCTTTGTTATTCAGGAAATAAAGATACGGGACGGCGATTTGGCTTTGAGCGGCGAGGGGATGAAAGGGGATGTTTTTACGCTGTTCGGCGTCTCTTCAGAAATAAAACCGGATCTGAGTATGCGTCAATTTGGCGTGCAGCTTTCTGCCCAAAAGGGGCAGGTGATTTCGGATACCCTGACCAAGGACCTGGATGCTCTGGAGGTCGAGGTTTTTATTCAACCTGAAGCGGTGGAAATAAAAAAAATATTCGCGTCTTCCGGAAAAATAACCTTGTTGGGCGATGGGCAGTTTCACTATGATTCTGAAGATCCACTGGATATTCATCTGGATTTAAATTTGCCGCTTGAGGACATCCCGCTTACGGGTTTACATCAAGATGTTCAGGATTATTTTAGTGAACAGCAAGTCACAGGATCTGCGGGCTTTATCGGGCGTTTAAGGGGATCTGCGGAAGAGGTTTCCCTTGCTGGAAAGCTTCATTTGCAGCGTTTGAACCTGGGAGGAGAAGAAGCGGCTTCCATCCAGGGGGATTTAGTCTATAAAGACCGCCATTTCAATTTTTCCGAATTGACCGGGACATTGTTTTCAGGAGAATTTTCAGGAAACCTTGAGGCCGGGTGGCCGATGGTTCCAAAAGAGGAAACCGGTGTTGAAACACAGATGGTTTTCAATGGCGAAATACAGTACAAAAATATCCCTCTGGACAAAGCGTTCTTGATCTCTCCTTTTCAGGAAGAAGTTGATCCTTTATTAACGAAAGGCCTTTTTGTTTCCGGTTATGCCGGGATAAAACGTTCGAAGGAAGCCGGGGCATTTGAAGGCGCAGGGCAGGTTCGGGTGATGCGGCTTCCCCTGTTTTCTCCTCCTGTTCGTCCCGCATCGAACAGTTTTCAAAAAGTGATGTTACTTTTGGAGACAGGTGGCGTGGATTGGGAGTTGTCCTCCGATCGTTTAACCTTGAAGGCGGGCAAGTTCACTTTTCCTGAAACAGACGCCTCTTTTCGGGGGGAATGGTCCCGGGAAGCGGGGCTTGTGCTGCATACAGAACTCAGTAGCCTGGAGATTGATGAAATTACTCGTGCCATTGATCTGCCGCTAAAAGGAAAACTTTATGCAAATGGTCTGTTGACCTATCATGAAGACCAGCCGGGTTTTCAAGGCGGGCTTTTGCTGGAATCGGGTACACTTCGCGGTCAGGCTTTTTCATCACTGATTTCCGAAGTACAATTTAAAGAAAAAACCGTGACGATTTCCAAAGCGGTTTTAAATGTCCCACCCAAAAAGCCGAAAGCGGGACCGGAAACGCCGGCGGGGTTCTACAGGGGAAAAGGCGAGCTTGACCTTTCGGATCAGCAAATGCCGCATTTTGATTTTTCGGTGGACATTGAATCTGGAAACCCGCAAGAAGTATTTCATTTTCTGGACCTTGAAGTTCCCCTTTATTCACTGACAAATGGTTCTGTGGTGGTCAGAGGCACCCCCGGTTCTTTTATTGTGAAAGGTCCGCTTCATTTGGAAGCAGGCACTCTATATGGAGAAAAATTTGAAAAGGGACAGGTGGATCTCACTGTTTCCGAAAAAGAGGTGCTGCTGGAAAATGCCGTGTTGTCCTATGAAAAAAGCCTGATGACCGGACGGGGAGCGATTGGCTATGACGAGACATACAGAGTGGCCCTGAAAGGAGAAGGCTTACGTATCCAAAACACCACACTGCTGGACTGGATGCCGCCGACCTTGCGGGCGAGAATCGGCCTTGTAGTGAACGGTGAAGGCAGTTTTAACCGCCCGCAATTAGAATTTACGGCGGTCGTCAATGATGTTCAATACAGCGGTTTTTCTGCTAAGCGGGGTAGAATCAGGGCCGAATGGCAAAACAAGACCATTTTTTTTGAAGCGGAGTTCCCGGAAAAAAATATTGCGATCGATGGTGAAGTGAAGGTCAAACCAACATATCCGTATTCGTTTTCAGGCACATTTGAACAATTTCCTCTGGAGCCTTTTTTTAAAGAGAAACTTTCCGGGCCAGTGGCGGATGTGAAGGTTGTGGCATCGGGAAAACTTTCAGGCAGCGGAGAGCTATTCAATCCGGCTCTGGTCAACCTTACAGGGACGTTGACGGATGTGGTGGCGGATTTCGGCACATACCAACTTCAAAACGACGGGCCGATGCCGGTACATGCGGATCAGGGAACCTTTCGTTTTAACGAGGTGCGGCTTAAGGGAGAAAATACCAACCTGGTGGTCAATGGCAGCTTCACCTTGTTAAAACAATGGGGACTGTTTTTTAAGGGGGAAACTGACCTGAATCTCATTACTTTTTTTTCAAAGAAAATTGCAACGGCCCAGGGGAAAGCCATTATGGACCTGGCCATTTCTGATGCCTGGGCTGAACCCAGATTACGGGGTGAATTGTCTTTGAAAAACGGGAAAATCCGGGTTGTCCGTTTTTCTCAATCTATTGAAATTGTTTCATTGTCCGCATTGTTTAATGAGCAGCTGGTGGTACTGGATCACATGCAGGGGAAATTGGGTGGCGGCGATTTTCATGCAGCGGGCAAGGCGGCTATCTCCGGTTTTGGTGTGGGGGATTTCGGGTTTTTGCTTGAATTAAAAAAGGTTCGTATGGATTTGGCAAACAATTTGCCCGCGACGGTCCGCGGGGAGCTGTTTTTTCAAAAAGAAGGATTGGAGCAAACCCTGAAGGGAGAATTAAATGTTAAAAATCTTGTCTATGAAAAGAAGGTGGACCTTAAAAACCTTGTGACAGAATTCATTAAGAAAAGACGCAATGCCCTTTCGGGGGAAACGCCGGTGATTGGGCGAACCCGGATTAACATCCACCTGTATGGGAAAGAAAATATCTGGATTTCAAACAACGTGGCCAAGCTGCCACTGATCATTGACTTGTTTGTAAGAGGGTCTTTCGATAAACCTCAGTTGCTTGGACGCATTGATGTGCCGGACGGTGAAATCTATTTTAGAAACAACACCTTTAAAGTGGCCTCCGCCGCGGTCAGTTTTTTAAGCCTGGAAGAAATTAACCCGACTTTTGAATTGAATGCACGAACAGATGTTCGTAACATCGTGACGGAAAGAAACTATGCGATTGATCTTTCATTAAGCGGGACTTTGTCTCAAATTACGCTCACCTGGAATTCTTTCCCGTCATTACCCGAGGCGGATATCCTTGCGCTTTTGGCGGTTGGAAAAACGACGGCCGATTTTGCGAGAGAGGGCCTTGATGCCGGGACGGAAGCAACCCATTTTGTGGTTACTGAACTATTTGCTGATCCGGTTGAACAGGTGACGGAGATTGTCGGCACACCGGTTGAAAAGCTGACGGGCATTGATCACATTCGGGTTGAACCCTCGATTGACAATTCTGAGGCGAATGCGACTGTGGGAACAAGGCTGACGGCTGAAAAAAGATTGATGGAAGACCGGCTGGTTGTCATTTACACCACTACCCTGGATCCTTCCGAGGAAGAAGTGATTCGTATGGTCTACGAGGTCAGCAAGAATATTTCTCTCGTTGGAAAACGGGATAAAGACGGGCAAATAGGGGGGGATATCCGATTTCGTTTCGAATTCCGTTAAATGCCTTTAATAAAAGAATTGCTTGTCTTTTTACACTGCTTCCCATGTTCTTTATTTGGATGGTTTTCCCTATTCAAGCCAAAGCAGAAGTGGCGCCTCAGGCTTTTGGGGGCAATTGGGAAGGGCATGTCATTGACGATATTACGTTCGATGAGACTGGCCCCTATACCAAAAAAGAGCTGTTTGGACTCATTCAAATCGAGCCGGGGCAAACTTATCAGGCGCGTCTGATCCGTGAAGCGGTTAAAAGGCTGTATCAGACAGAGCAATTTAAATCCATATGGTTGACTGTTGTTCCCGGGAATGAACATAAAATTGTACTCAACATCCACTGGGAGAAGAATCTTTTACTGAAGACCCTGACATTTTCAGGCAACCGGCGTATTTCAGAAAAAGACCTGTTTCGCGTTATTGGGGTCAAACCGGGGGACTGGTTTAGTCAAAAATCTTTTGAAGAAGGAATGGGGCACCTAAGAACGCTTTACCGAAATAAAGGATATTTTCAGGCCGAAATTACTTTCGGCATGATTCTCTCTTCGGGGAAGCAGGCAGGTGTGGATGCCATGGTGAATATTACCGAAGGCATGAGAACGAAAATACGGAAGGTGGCATTTTTAGGAGAACCCGTGTTTACTCCGTGGAGATTGAAACTTCGCATCTATTCTAAAAATGGGGAATATTATTTAATCAAGGAACTGAAGGAAGATTTGCTGCGCTTAAGGCAATTCTACGAAGAAGAAGGCTATTTTAAAGTACAAACCGGACCCGCAGGTGTTACCTATCATGAGAGAACGAATGAAGTGGATATTTCGATCTCTATTCAACCGGGCGAGCACCTTGAAATATTGTTTGAAGGGGACGCCCCGTATAGCCAAAAAATACTTGAAGATTTGGTTTTATTCAAAAAAGAAAGAAATGCTGACCTAAGCGTCATGGAAGCCAGTACCCGCCAGATTACCCAGTTTTACCACAGTGAGGGATATCCATTTGCCGAGACGACGGCAAAAATGAAACATGATCCTGAAAAAGGGCGCATCGAAGCAACCTTTACAATAGACAGCGGGCCGAGAACCCGAATTCAGCAGATTCGATTTTCAGGTCATTATGCCTTCTTGAGCAGGACTTTACAGGAGCAGACGGGACTGACTGAGTCGGGTTTTTTCCAAAAAAGTTATTATTCCGAAGAAGCCATTGAGTTATCCACCGAGGCCCTGGCTTTATTCTATCAGAGGGAAGGGTTTCAACACGTCACGGTAACGCCGGAAGTCCAGTTTGAAAATGAAGGCCGGGCGGCCCATCTGCTGTATAAAATTGATGAAGGAATACGAACACGCTTTGAGCGTATTGACTTTATCGGAAACCAGGCCTTGGATGCCGCCCAGCTGGAAATGGTCATCGGTTTTTCGGAACAGGAGCCTTATACGCGAGAAAAAATTAGACAAGGCCGGCGGTCGCTGGTATTGGCCTATGCACGAGCCGGTTATTTAAGGGCAGATATAACTGCGGAAGTGCATCTGTCTCTTGACGAAACGGTCGCAGAGGTGACGTATCATATCACTGAAGGACAGCAAACGCAGATTGGTGAAATTGTTCTGGAAGGGAATGAAACAACCCGTGATGAAGTGATTTTGAGAGAGCTGAAGATGGGTTCTGGAGAACCCTATAACCCGGAAGCGATTCTTGAAAGCCAAAAGCATATTTATAAAACGGGACATTTTTCTTCAGTGCGCTTTGACCCGATCGCTAAAGGAAGCAGTACCTCCACGATGGAAACAAAAAAAGAGGAAGCTGATGGGGTTAAAACACAGGATATTCGGCTGAGTGTGGTGGAAAAGTCGAGGATTGCTCTTGATTTTGGATTTGGATACGGCGACCGGGAACGTTTCCGTGGATTTGTCGGGCTTTCTCATCAAAACCTCTGGGGAACCGGACAGTCTCTCACCGCGAGAATGGAGCATAGCCGGGTCGAAGAACGCTATTACCTCATCCACAGAAAACCGTGGTTTTTTGATGAAAGTCTCACGGCGAGGACGACCGCATCCTATTTTAAGGACGACGAAGTCGCCTTTGATCTTGAAACCTTCAGTCTGGTGACGGGGGTTGAAAAAATATTTACCGACCGGCTCACGGGGGCTTTTCTCTACCAGATTGAGCGCAAAAAAACCACCAATGTCCCATCGCAGGCGGCCTTGACTGCTGAAGATAGGGAAACCTATACCATTGGCACCTTAAACCCCTCCTTACTTTACGATACGCGGGATGATCCCTTTAATCCGACCAAGGGATCAGTCACCAGCCTGGTTATCCGAAATGCCGCCCAAATCCTGGCCTCGGATATCCAGATGGTCAAGGTGACCGTACAAAGAAGATCATATTTCCCGATTTCTAAAAAACTGGTCTTTGCTTTTTCAGCGCGCATCGGGGTGGCTGAACGTTTTGGAGATACCGAGAATATTCCTATTCCCGAACGTTTTTTCCTGGGTGGAAGAAACACTGTGCGAGGCTATGATGAGGACGAGCTTGGCATTGATGGTGTGACCATGCGCCTCGATCCTGCACAACCGGGCAGCAATGACCGCGTGCCCATCGGCGGGAATGCCATGGTGGTTTTTAATGAAGAACTGCGTTATACCTTCCCGAAAGCCTTTGGGTTCGTTTTATTTCTGGATCACGGCAACGTTTGGCCCCGATATCAAGATGCCCGTTTCTCTCAAATTAAATCAACTGCCGGTATCGGTTTGCGTTACAATACACCGATTGGCCCGTTTCGTTTAGATTGGGGATATAAGCTTGACCGGGAAGATTTTGAAAGTGCGTCTGCATTTCATTTCACCCTGGGCCATGCCTTTTAATCCATTTCTTTGAGACTTTTTTGTAGAAGATCCTAATTTAAAACCGAAGGAGGAGACCAGCAAGTGCAGAAACGCCTCCCAAATTTTCGAATTCAATGTCATCATCTCCGGGTCCGGTATCCAGTTCGACCATTTGAAAATCCGCAATAAACCGGCCTTCAATAAAAAATGAGACGGGATCGGAAAGCGGTACTTCCACACCCGCCAGTGCGACCACGCCAATGCCTTGTCCCGTGTTACTCGTAATGATGATTCCAGGCCGTTGTTGCTGGACTCTTTTTGAATCGATTGTATTAAACGAAACGCCAAAACCGGCACCGATATAAGGGGAAACTCCCGCAGGTTTTAAATAATATTTCACCAGCCCTCTGACAAAGAGCGACTGGATTTCAACATCGTCAACATCAAGGATCTCTCCTTCAAAATCACGGTACTCAATCTCTCCGCCAACGCGCATCTGATCATCTTTAAGAAACATGAACTGCAAGATTCCGGTGGAGCCTGTATTACCTTTAAACGGTGCAAATACTCCCCCGCCACCCGAAAGCGTCATGTTGATTTCAGGTGGTTCTGCCGCCGCATTGCTTGTGAAAACTGAAAAAAGTAGAAAACCGGAAACGAGGAAGTAGAAAGCCAAAGTACGCTTCTTCATGCTGTGCTCCTTCAGGGTGCGGGGTTTGTTTCAGACCTCAATTTCGGGGGGCAATTATAAGGGATCGTTTGATAAAAACAAAGAATATAACGATTTATCTTAATAGATTCAGGTTCACTTATTTATTTCGGTTTGCGCGGAGTGGAGGTTGATTCTTTGTTTTGGGTGCTTTCTTTATTTTCCAAGGGGGATGTGGAGGAGGCTGTCGAGGCATCCGGGTCATGTGAATGTTCATGAACATGATAAAATCCGGTATGGGTTTCATCGTGGAGGTGAGTATGGGTTTGAACCGTTTCCTCAAGTTGTTCGGAAAGGGCCTCATTTTGCGGGGAATGTCTTTCAACAATGGCTTGATACAGATAAGCCAACAGAAAGAAACTGGCTGAAACCAGGACGATTGTTGCCCCGGAGGAGACATCGGAATAAAAACTGACATACATCCCCAGTGTGCCGCAGAGCGTGCCGATCAGGATGGACAAAAAAACCATTTTATTAAAACTATCGGTGAGCACGCGCGCCGTGACTGCAGGCATGATAATACCGGCGGCGATCATCGTGACCCCCATGACTTGCATGGAGACAATAATGACGGAAGCCAGAATCAGTGAGAAAAGGCGCTCCACCCAGTCAACGGGCACGCCGTAGATACGGGCCACTTCCGTATCAAAAGTGGTAAACAAAAACTGCCGGTAAAAAACAAAAATCAGGACGGATGACAGGACCACCACAATGGAAATAATCCAGAGATCTTCCGAAGTGACACCCAGAATATTCCCAAACAGTGTGGCCTCGAAGCTTTTGGTGAATTTTCGGTATCGGCTGATAATGGCCACACCCACCGCAAAACTTGCTGTGGTAATCACTCCGATTGCAGCATCCGCGCCCACTTTTTTCTTCCTGGCCACGGCATTAATGAGTAATACGGAAAGAAAGCCCCAGGCGCCCGCGCCCAGATAAAAGTTCCATTGCATCACTGTACTGACCACGGCCCCGCCGAAAACGGCATGGGACAGGCCATGACCGATATAGCTCATGCGTCTTAAAACAATATAGACGCCGATGAGCGCGCAAATACCCCCAACCAAAGAGGCCGCGAGAATGCCGTGAACAAAAAATTCATACTTTAATGGGGCGGTAATCCAGTTCAATGTGGGTGCGGTGCTCCGTTATTTTCATGAGAATGTTTGTCGAAGTGATGCCCGGCATGCGGGCTGTCATCCACCATCATGACTTCCCCCTGGCGAATAACCTTCATTTCCGAATCATAAGTCCGTGAGAGCACTTGTGAGGTGAACACTTCTTCGGGCGGGCCTTGGGCGACTATTTTCTGGTTGAAGCAAATCACCCAGGGCAAATGGCGCGCGACGGCGTTTAAGTCATGGGTGGTCAACAAAATTGTCACCCCTTTGCGGTTAATCTCTCCGAGCAGATGTAAAATAGCATGCTGCGTTTTGACATCGACCCCGGAGGTGGGTTCGTCCAAAATTAAAAGCTTGGGGTCCGCGATCAAGGCCCGCGCAAGAAATACCCGTTGCTGTTCCCCGCCGGAAAGCCGTTTAATTTGACGATTGACATAATGGCCGATATTGAGGCGTTCGAGAAGTTCACGAATGAGGGTGCGCTCGGAGCGGGTCAACCAGGGCAGTCGCGTGGATTTACGATACAGCCCCATGGCGACCACTTGTTCGACCGTGACGGGAAAATCCCAGTCCACCGTTTCAATTTGAGGTACATATCCGACGTCTTCTGGAGGCTGACCATTCACCCGTTTTCCAGAGATAGAGATTGAGCCTGAACGCAATGGCGCCATACCGAGTATAGATTTTAACAGGGTTGATTTTCCCGCGCCGCTTGGACCCACCAATCCTGCAAACTGTTTTGGAAAAAGCTGTAAGGTCAACGCTTTAAAAACGGTTTTTTGTTTGTAGCCGCAGCTTGCTTTTGAAACATGGACCAGCGGACTGATTTTTAAATCGGTGGATTGTGCCGACATCAGCTTAAATCTTTTCCGGTTGTTGTGGCGGTGAGCTTGCCGTGTTTGACCCCTTTTGTGGCAATCAATCCATTGGCGACTTCCTTGATTTCCCTGCTTCTGCCCCGCACGACCAACACCTCCAGACAGCGGTGGGCGTCGAGATGGATATGCAGGGTCGATTGTATCAGTTCGTTATATTGATGCTGCAGGTCCGTCAAGCGTTCCATGAGTTCCGGTACGTGATGATCGTAAACAATGGTAATGGTTCCGACGGTTTCCTTATTGTCGTCCCATTCTTCTTCAACCAGATGATTACGAATCAAATCCCGAAGGGCTTCCGAGCGATTGGTGTATCTTTTCCGTTCGATGTAAAGATCAAAGGTCTTTAACAACTCTTCATCAATCGAGACCCCGAAACGAATCAATTTTGACATGTGTGACTCCTTATGCCGTTTCCATGGAAATCAGGGGAAGCACTTAATCAGTCTCCGCTATTTTTGGTTGCTTGGGTCAATGCCTTTCAGCGCGCTGGCATTGCCGCCCAAAACTTTGGTCATGGTGCGAACATTTTCAAGCATCATCCCAATATAAGTGTTTTCTGGCGCACCGTCTTCTCCGGGTAGGTCGTCGTCTCTTAATGTGGAAATAAAGGTGACCCCGGCTTCTTTTCCAATTTGGTTCATAATTTTGCTCGGAAATACCTCCGATCCAAAAATGGCGGGCACCTTCGCCACCTTGAGCTGATCAATGAGCCGCGCCATTTCTCGTGGAGAAGGATCTGCAAAAGACGAAGGCTGGATGGCTCCGATCACTTCACAGCCGTATCGGGGACAAAAATAGGCCCAGGAATCGTGATAAGTCACCAGTTTTCTATTCTTTTCAGGAATCGTTGACATGGCGGTCATGATGGCTTTATCGAGTTGAACCAAGCGCATGAGGTAGGCGTTTGCGCGGCGTTCATAATCGGCTTTGTTGGCCGGATCACGTGAAACCAGCGCATCTCGAATTAATTCAGTGTATTTCATCGCGTGGGCCACATTCAACCATAAATGAGGATTGGGATGCCCTTCACTTTCCGGAAAGCTGAAATCAAACTGCCACTCTTTTTTTGAAATGGTTTGATCGCCCAGTTTGACAAAAACCGCCCCCGGTTTTTTGTTGGCGTTCGCCAGTTTTTCGGTGGGAATTTCCAGGTGCAGACCATTGTAAATGAGCAGGTCGGCTGCCGCCAGGTATTTGATATCCGAAGGCGAAGGCTCGAAGGTATGGGAGTTTGTGCCTTCGGGGACGATGCCTTTAATACTGACCTGATCTCCGGCCACATTCCGGATGAGATTCGTGATGGGCGCCACGGTGGAAACGACCTTGAGTTTTTCGGACGCGGCATAACCGGTTGTATTCAAAGTCAGAAAAATAATAATGATCTGCATCCATAAAAGGCGAACGATTTTCATGAAACCTCCTTCGTAATTATTTTTTCCGTTTCTGTGATGTTTTCATATTAAAAGATGAGTTGGGCGCGAAGTCCGTATACAGTAATGGGGTCCACATTGCCGTCTCCGCCGGGATTGGAAATATACTGAACATCGGGCGAAAAATGAATGCCGTCCGTCGCTGCCAGATTGTAATAGGCTTCGATGGTATGTTCTTCTTTATCGAGACCGGTCGCCTGTTTATTCTCATCACTCACCCAGGTCGTGCCCAGGGCGATGCCGAAGGTGTCGTGGGAGCGCCCCATCAATCCTTTCACTTGCAGGCCCAGCGAGGCATGCCGGTCGAATTCGGACACCTTTCCGTCCTGAAGGCCGAAACGGGTCCACACGCCAAAGTGTTCGGTTAATGCCTGGTCGAAACTCAACGAAAAACCACGATTATGTGAGGCGTTCACGGACGGATTGAGGATCTCCGGCCGGTTGGTTTCATTAGACCAGAAAATAAAACGGTAATGTCCTTCCAGGTCGCCCCGATAGTATTCCAGTTCGATTTCGGCGATGAGAAAGGGTTGGTCGAACATATCGGTGTAATTTCCATCGCCTTCAAAAAGCCCAAGATTAAATTCAAGGGCTTCGACTGGATGCATATGGAAAACAAAGCCCGGCCCGTAGCCGTTTTCATCGCCGCCCCAGCCGATGGCCGGATTGTTGCCGAAAAGGGGCGAGATAAATTGAAAGGTTTCACTGTTGGCGAATTCATTCTGGTCAAAATAAGAGGTGGTGTCGATTTGGCCAAAAGAGAAGCGCCAGCGTTCTTTGTCCCAGGTTTGCTCGTAGAGGGCTTCGATCAGGTGAAAACTGTCTGGGCCGTCGGTAAAAGATTCGATATCGGCGTTCACGCCTGCCGCGAGCGGCGGCAAATGGGTGAGTCCCTCACCCCGCATGAAATCCCCGCGGACAATCAGGAGCCCGTTTTCGCGGAGTTCGCTTTCCAATATCAAATCGATAGAAAGGCTGCCGTCCGCCCGGTCGCCGCCGAATTGCGCGGCATTATTCAATGCGCCTTGCGCGATCATGGTCAAGCCGCCGCTGAGGCGGGTTTTAGTGGACGTTTGAACGGGATACATTGCTGCATCAGTCCGCTCTTCTTCGCTGATGATCGGCCGCCGTTCCGTGTCCCGCTCGATGGATTGCAGCCATCCCCTGATTTGCTGCAGTTCCTCGTGCAAATGAGGCCGCTTGGGGTGGGTGTGTTTGATCGGCGGGAGCGGTTCCTTTTTTTTCTTTTTCGTCTTTTCTTGAGATACGGGGGGGTGGGTGTGTCCCTCTTCCGCGCGGGTGAAGGCCGGGGCCGTAAAGTGGAGGAGGGTTAAGCAAAATATGATCAAGGCCAGAGGTGTTTTTTCAGTCATAGCAAAAGATGCCTCCATTTTTAAAAATATGATTCTTATGATAGCAGTTGTCTTTCAAAATGGGTAACACATATTATTTAATCAAGTGTGATCTATGTTACGATTTTTAAAATTGTAATACTAAGGTGTGGATCTGTCAAGTCGAAGCACACAAGACATCGACCTGACAGAGAGAGGAGACAAACGATTAGAATTGGCTTCTTTTCAAACGCAAGGCGTTCATAATGACCGAGACGGAACTGAAACTCATCGCGGCTGCGGCGATCATCGGGGAGAGCAATAAACCAAAGACCGGATAAAGCAGCCCCGCCGCAATCGTCACACCGGATGCGTTGTAAACAAACGCGAAGAACAGGTTTTGGCGGATGTTTCTCATCGTCGCGCGGCTAAGACGGCGGGCGCGGACGATGCCGCGCAAATCGCCTTTTACCAAGGTCACGCCCGCGCTTTCCATGGCGACATCCGTACCCGTGCCCATGGCGATGCCCACCTGGGCCTGCGCCAGCGCCGGGGCGTCGTTGATGCCGTCGCCGGCCATCGCGACAATTTTGCCCTGTGCCTGAAGCTGTTTTACTACTTGGGCTTTTTGCTCCGGCAGAACCTCCGCCTGGATTTGATCGATATCCAGTTTTGAGGCAACCGCTTCTGCGGTTTTAAGGCTGTCGCCGGTCAACATCACGACTTGAATGCCTTCCCCATGCAGGTCACGAATGGCTTCAGGGGTCGTGTTTTTAATCGGATCGGCCACACCGATCAATGCGGCGGCTTTTCCGTCGATCGCCAGCAGCATGACCGTTTGACCTTCCGCGCGTCCGGCGTCGGCCTTCTGTGGCCAATCACCTGGATCGATTCCGAGGTGTTGGAACAATTTGAGATTGCCAAGCGCAACATTAGTGCCTGCCACGTCCCCGGTCACCCCCATCCCGGTGTGAGATTTAAAATGTTCCGTTTTCTCTAAAACGATTCCTTTTTCTTCGGCCCCACGCACGATGGCTTCCGCCAAGGGGTGTTCGCTCGCTTTTTCCAGCGTCGCGGCCAGTTTGAGGGCCTCCGTTTCATCTATCCCGGACACAGTGGTCACGGCAACCAGCTTTGGCTTGCCTTCCGTCAGCGTGCCTGTTTTATCTACGACAAGGGTGTCGATCTTCTCCATAATTTCAAGGGCTTCTGCATTTTTGATCAGGATGCCCATCGTCGCCCCTTTGCCTGTGCCAACCATGATGGACATGGGTGTCGCCAAGCCAAGCGCGCAGGGGCAGGCGATGATGAGCACGGCCACGGCATTGATCATCGCGTAAGCGAGGGCGGGTTCCGGTCCGAAAAAGGCCCAGACAAAAAAAGTGAGAATGGAAATCACAACCACAGCAGGTACGAAGTAACTGGCGACAATATCGACCAGTTTTTGAATCGGCGCGCGGGAGCGCTGCGCCTCCGCGACCATGTGCACGATTTGGGACAAGAGCGTGTCCGCGCCCACTTTCTCCGCCTTCATCAGCAGGCTGCCTGTGCCGTTGACTGTGGCTCCAATCAGTTTAGTCTCGGCGGTTTTGGCAACGGGGACGGGTTCTCCGGTCACCATGGATTCATCTATGTTACTTTCTCCTTCGACGACTATTCCGTCCACGGGCACTTTTTCACCGGGGCGCACGCGCAGGAGGTCACCGGGCTGTACGTGTTCCAGGGGGATGTCTTCCTCTGTCCCGTTTTCCCGAACGATGCGGGCGGTTTTGGGGGCGAGGCCGAGTAAAAGTTGAATCGCCGCATTGGTTTGACTACGGGCGCGCAGTTCAAGCACCTGCCCCAAAAGCACCAAGGCGGTAATTACCGCGGCCGCCTCAAAATACACCGGGATGATGCCGTGCGCATCAACAAGGGCTTCCGGGAATATTCCGGGCGTCATGACGGCGATAAGGCTGTAAATCCATGCGACCGACACACCGAGTGCAATGAGCGTAAACATGTTCAGGCTCCGGTGGACGATGGACTTCCATCCGCGCACAAAAAATGGCCAGCCGCCCCACCACACGACGGGGGTGGAAAGCAGGAGTTCCATCCATTGACGGGTCTGGGGGGCAATGACGCCGGAAAATACTTCAGGCCACATCTCCGCGCCCATCGCGGTAAAAAAAACAGGAAAGGCCAGGAGGCCGCTGAGCCAAAAACGACGGCTCATGTCTTTGAGTTCGGTATTGTCGTTTTCTCCTTCTCTCACAGTGCGCGGCTCCAGTGCCATGCCGCACTTGGGGCAGTCTCCGGGATGATCCTGCACGATTTCAGGATGCATCGGACAGGTGTATTCGGTTTTTTTAGGGACGAGCGGGACACCCTTCGGCTCCAGCGCCATGCCGCATTTCGGGCAATCACCCGGACCGGCTTGCTCGATCTCCGGGTGCATCGGGCAAGTATAGATAAGCGCTTTTTGACCCTGTTTTTCAACAGGCTTTTTTTTGATTTCTTCCTTCGGAGTCAGATATTTTTCGGGTGATGTTTTAAACGTGGACCAACAATGGGCACTGCAAAAATAGAAAGTTTCCCCGGCATGCTCATGTGTGCCCGCCGCGTCTTCTTTTTTGATTTCCATCCCGCAAACGACATCTTTGACCATGTTGCACCTCCTTACGGCGAGCACCGTTTAATGTGGGTGTCCATCATCTTTGTGTTTCTTTTGTTTTCTGGAAGTTCATCGGACCCGCTCATCTCTGCTTCGTCCCCGTGCCTGTCGTCGCCATGCCCGTCATGCGGATGCCGTTTTTAATCGACCAAAACAATTCTGCTTCAGACAGGTGCTCGGCGTATTTCGCCAAATCCGGCGGAGCGGGGTTGAGGCCCTGCGCGGTCGGGGAATCTGTACCCCCCGGCGGGGTGTGGCAAATGGCGCACATTTCACGATAACTGCGAAAGCCTTCTTCGATTTGTTGTGCTTCACCCAAGGGCGGAACGTCGATACTTGCCGCGCGTTTCGCGACGGAACCTCCGTGTGTGGTGTTTAAAACCCAGTGCACCAAGGCTGGATCTTCCCATGCGGTAGCGACATTAAATAAACCAGAATAGATAAAAACGAGTCCGCCGATGATGCTGATGACGGCTGCGGCGCCCAAGGTTTTCAAAGCGGTGTCCTCTTGTGATGGTTTTATTCTAAAACATGTGAGTTACTCATGGGTCAAGCGTTTTTTTTTAGAGGTCGTCCATGGCCTCAATAAGGTGGCAGACGGAGTGGCCGTCGGGGGTGCCGTCGGGCATCTCTTTCCATTGGGCGAGTGCTTTTTCCATTCGGATTTGAAGCTCTGCTAATTGGTCCAGTTTTCTCCGGTTTTCTGTGATGTGGCGGGCAATGAGATCCCGCACCATTGGGCAGGGCGAATCGTGGCTCTGGGCGTGATTCAGGATTTGACCAATTTCAGTGAGGGTAAATCCTAAGCCTTTTGCCCGCAGGATGAACTTGAGTCGTTTTGCGTGTTCGATTGAAAAATGCCGGTATCCGTTATTCTGGTCCCGGCGCGGGTTTAAAAGGCCGATGCGGGTATAATACCGGATGATTTCCGGTGAAACTTTGGCGCGTTTGGAGAGTTGTGTAACGGTCATGTTTTTCCTCTGAAATTTCAGGGTGGATCTAGCGTCCCTGTAGTGAAAGAATGAAATGTACCAAGTCCCAGGCGCTGTCTTCTTCTCCTCTAAACGCATCGTTATATCCCGGCATGGGCGTGCCGTCGAGTCCGGTCATAATCGTGCGATAGATGTCTTCGTGGCGGGTGCCATTGCCAAAGGTTTCCTGCCGGGTCAGGTCGACCGGGTGGATCAAGATTTTGCGTTCGTCTTTCAAATCAGTTCTCCCGCCTTTCCCGTCCGCGCCGTGACATTCGTTGCACTTCATGATGTTGTATAAAATTCCGCCCCGCCAGGCGCTTTTGGCGGAATAGGTATAGGGGCCGACGTGTTTTACGTATTTGATGGTTGTACTGGTGGGGAGTTCTTCCCGAATAAATGCTTTGGCGATATAGGATGCTACGGCATGAATCCCGTCTTCACCCAGATTGCGAAAGGAGGGCATGTAGCCTGGAATGCCTTCACGAATGGTGCGCATGAGGTCTTTGAGCATGGGCAGCTCACCCGATTCCGTTGAGCGGAATTTAAAAACCCCCGAAGTAAAACGATTGGGCCGCGGATGGGAATAGGGCCCGATAAAGCGGGAAGCGGGCCCGTCGCCTTCGCCATTTTTACCGTGACATAAAAAGCAGCTCATTTTGTAAATCATTTCACCACGCATGACGGCCATGTCATCGATGGGCTTGACCACTTCTCCATTGACGGGTGTTTCCATGAGTGGTTTTTTTTCACTGGGCGACGAACCGTGCTCTTCCATTGTGGAATGATCCATTTCTTGGGTTCGCCCATCAGTGGTCATGAATATACTGGCGGTAAGGATCAAGGCCAGACTGTAATCTATTTTTTTACTTTTAAAATTCATCATCAATTCCTTTCACATGATGGATTTTGGTTGGGTGATGTCTGTGGCGGCCGCTAAAAATCAAAGTCGATTCCTGCGGCGATCAAGTGGCGGTAATTTTGTAAGGGGTTTCGGCTGACACGCCCTACGTTGATGCTGTCTTTCAGAAACAGGGCAAAATTGTCACGAAAATACCTGCGAAGCTGGAGGGTAATGACCCTCCCATCGGCCTTTTCATGACGGTATCCGCCAGCGTCCATGTGGTCATAACGAAGTGATATCAAATCGTAATCCGTCAGGAGAAAATCGCCCTCAATGGTCAACCCCATTGCCGAATCATCAAATTGGGCCGCATCCGATGCGGATAGCCCGCTGAGGGTGTCCCAGATGATCGCGCCGTAAATATCGAGCAATTTATACTTGATATTGCCTGCGAAGCCGTATCGAAACCAGTCAACCAATTGTGTCCCGACTCGGGCCGTATCGTTTCCCCAATTGACGAGGCCGGATACGCTGCCAGAAAAATAATGGGTTCCGCCAAAATTGATCCGCGCCATGAGATAAGGGTCTTTTTTTTCATTGACGTCGGAGCCGTTGGTTAAAATGCCTTGCATCAGTCCTGCTTGTAGCATCAAGCCTCCGATCATGGCGTGGGAGTCAATTCCATAACTGCCGGTGGTGTTGTAAAGCACGGCTTTTGTGACTTCGATGGCTTTGCCTTCACCGGTCTGCACACCAAAAAATTTGGCGGAAAAGGCGTAGGGGCTGAGCGTAAATCGTTGCATTTGACCGGATTCCCGATTGACCTGACCGGGGCTGTCCAGGATGAGTTGTCGATTGCTCGAATAGGAAAAATTGGTGGAAGGATCAATTTTTCCAACCATGATCATTGGGCCCATGACCATGGGGCCTTTCATTTTTTTATGAGAAAATTCGGAGTCCGATGGGCGGAGATTAAACATGAGAAAAAATTCCTTTCCCAGCCCAAATTCTGATGTTTCTTCAAAATGACCATGATTGTGACCATCGGAAGCCAGCCCCGAAATCCTCCGGCTTTCGTGACTGAGGTTAAAAAAATAACTGATGTTGTTCGTAAAACTTCCGGCAAAATACAGCTCGATTTCCCTGGGAAAGGCGATATTGCTTTCAGGGGGTTTTCCACCAGACACGCTCTCGGCAATATTCCCGGTTGTTCTCATGGCAAAGATGTTCATTAATTCTGTTTCAGAGTGAATCCGGCCGATCTGCCTTTTCTTCCTCAATTCACCTTCTTGTGTTTGCGGGATTTGGTAGCCGGCCATATGAAAGGCTTCACCGAAAGCGTTCAGCCGGGGCGGTTTTGTATGGCAAGAAGTGCAGGACATATCATATTTCCGTGCAAAGGCCGGAATGGCTTCCACCGAGGCGGGTTGAAATACCGGGATGATAAAGCCCGTCATTATGAAAAAAATAAGGTGAATGGTGAGGGTGTTGACCTTTAGACCATTTTGCATTTTAAGCTCCTTCAGGAATAAATCAAGACCGATTGATTTAGAACAAAGCGCGGGAACGCTTTAAAACTGAAGGATCAAATTATCAGGACGGCATGAAGCTGATATAGCTGCGGCGGATTCTCGCGGCGCCGTTCTTTCCTGGAAAAAAGTGCGGTCGGTGCCGGAATCCGGAATGGATGGAATAATAATAGAAGCGGGATGAGCGTCAGGCTCATTGAGGAAAAAGTTCCCCCGGTGGTATCGGGGGAGGACACATTTTTAGAGATCAGCGTGCTGCAGGTATTGAGTGTGCAGGGGGTAACGGTGTTGTGGCTGTTTTCTTCATGCGCGTTAGCATGTTGGATATTGCCCACGCTGCACAAAGAAAAGGCCGTTACGAAAATAACAAGCCAGAAAAGAATCGATTGTAATGTGGATTGTGAAATCTTCATGTTTACCTTTTTAGTTTAATCGGCAGGCTCTGTCAAGAGGGGAGCACACTCCTGGGTTTTTCTCCAAGGTTTTAAAGATAATGAAAAAGGGCCTGTTATTGGTTTGTGTCCGCAGCATCTCACCGGGGCCGGACAATTTAAGAGGCTTCAGACGAGTTGTTGTTCTTTACTTATTTAAGTGATTGGAGAGGTCAGCGGTGCCGTGTGTGCGGGAGAGGATTTTGTCCCTTCATCCGAAGGAACCATGGTTTACCTGAATGGCGGCGAAGGTCTCAGCGGCCCGCTATCGCGGGTCGAAGGCGCGGGCGGAAAGGTGTTCATCCCAAAAACCAAGGTTTCGGACGATGTCGGGTAAATTGCCGTGTTTCATGATACCGAAGGCAACAAGGTGGTATTTTATCACCACACTAAAAAAATCAGGCTAAATCCTCATTTTCGGGGGATTCAGCCTGAATAAAAGCATTTCAATCCAATGATCCTTTTATGCACGGTGTTGCTGATATTCCAACCAGGAATCATATCCCCCCTTTAAATTGTGGATTTTTTTCAGTCCGGATTTTTGGAGCAGACTGGCTGCAATCATCGAGCGGTATCCACCCTGGCAATGCACAATCAGCGTGCCGTTGGCGGGAATCTCGTTTAACCGGGACGGTAAGCTGTTGAGCGGAATATTGAGGCTGCTTTGAATGTGCCCGCTTTCCCATTCGCTCTCGGTACGAATATCAATGACGGTATGGGGAGATTCAAGCCGATTTAATTCGTTCGCCTTCATTTGTTGGGTTTTACACAATAAATCCGGACGGTCTTTGATGCTGTCCATACCGCCCTGAAGGTAACCGGCGACGTTATGAAACCCAATCCGGCCAAGCCGAATCAGGGCTTCTTTTATGCGTGTGGGTTCTGCAATAAGGACGAGTTTATCTTCGGGTTTTAATATGGTGCCGACCCAGGTTTCGAGGCGGCCGTCAATGCCGATATTAAGGGCGCCGCAGAGATGGGATGTGGCAAAATCGTCGGCGGACCGAAGATCCAGGACCAAAGCGCCCGATTTTTGATGGGAAAGAACAGTCTCCCATTCCAGGCGTTTTAATGATTGGCGTATGGCGGTTTCAAGGCTTTGCCGTTCTTTTCGGTTGAGTGCTGCATTGTAAGAAAAATAGGCCGGGGCAGCGGGAAGGCCTTCCTGTACAAATTGGATAAATCGGGTTTTATCCATATCTTGGAGGGCTTTGTTTTCCTGCCGTTCCGTATCAACCGTCGAGAAGGGTTTGGAGCTTAAGGATTTACCGCACATGGACCCGGCTCCGTGCGCGGGGTAAACGCGGGTGTTGGCGGGCAGGGTGAGTAATTTAGTGTGGAGCGAATCATAAAGCATGCCTCCCAGGTCACCTGCATCGAGACCCGCGGAGGCCATTAAATCGGGACGCCCCACATCACCGATAAAGAGTGTATCCCCGGTGAGTACGGCATAAGGATTTTTAAAGTTGGTCTCATCATCAAATACCAGTATGGAGATGCCTTCCGGCGTATGTCCCGGCGTTTCCAGTGTTTTGAGCCGAACCCTGCCCAGGTTGATTTCATCCCCTTCATGCAAGGTTATGAAATCAAAGTCGGCTTTCGCTTTGGCGCCAAGATAAATTTTTGCTCCGACCGCATCACGCAACTCGATGTGTCCGGCAACAAAGTCTGCATGATTGTGAGTGAGGACCACATACTTGATACTGAAGCTGTGTTTCCTTGCTTCAGTAAGGTAGATCTCGATATCGCGGCGGGGATCAATGATGGCGGCATGTTTTGTTTCGTCATCAGCAACCATGTAGGAGGCCTGGGATAAGCTTTCAAGGTAATAGCGTTGGAAAAACATTGTGCCTCCCTAATCTATAAGGAGATACCAGAAAGGAGATAAAAAAGGCAAGTTTCGAGTGCCTCTTGCCAGTGATTGACCGTTAATTGAGGGTGAGCTGCGGTTTTGGATTCAGGTTTAAGGATGCAAATCGGCCCCGTTCAAATTCCAGAAAACCGGCCATGGCGATCATGGCCCCGTTGTCGGTGCAATAGCGGGGAGACGGGATGTGAACCGATATCCCGTGTTGTGCGGCCGCTGTTTCGATTCGGGTTCTCAGCAGACTGTTTGAGGCGACGCCGCCGCAAATAATAATACTGTTTACATGTTCTTTTTGTGCGGCCTGAAAGGTTTTTTCGACAAGACTGCCGATGATTGCTTCCTGAAAGCCCGCGGCGATGTCTTTTTGAAAAGCAGTTGTTTCTTTGATGGATTGTGGTATTTTCATCAGACATTGTCTTAAGGCCGTTTTCAGGCCGCTGAAACTAAAATCGGTATGTTCTGAAGAACGGTAAGGCCGGGTAAAAGGAAACTTCTCTGGGTCGCCTTTTCGGGCCAGACGGTCAATCACTGGCCCGCCCGGATACCCCAGTCCCAGCATACGGGCCCCTTTATCAAAGGCTTCGCCTGCGGCGTCATCCACGGTTTTCCCGACCAGACGATAACGACCCTGCTCCGGCATCATATAGAGGTTGGTGTGGCCGCCAGACACCACGAGTGCAAGGGCGGGAAAAGCAATTTTCCGGTGTTCAATGAAGGCGGCCTGGATGTGCCCTGCCAGATGATGTACCGCAATAAGCGGTTTCCCCAGCGCATAAGCCAGAGATTTGGCATAGGAGACGCCCACGAGCAAGGCACCGATAAGTCCCGGCCCGGCAGTAACGGCAACGGCATCCACCTTGCTGAGTCCGATTCCGGCTTTGGCAAGGGCTTCATTCATGAGCGGCCCGATCGATTCGATGTGCCGCCGGCAGGCGAGTTCCGGCACAACTCCGCCGTATGTTTGGTGCAGGTCAATTTGGGAAGAAAGCAGGTCCGCTAAGATATATTCATTGTCTTTTACGAGGGAGACGGCGGTTTCATCACAGGATGTTTCAAGGGCAAGGATAATCAATGAGAGACCGGGGAATAGGACACCGCTTATCGATAATTCACAAATTGAAGGTCAATGTCAAAATCTTTTGATTTAAGCAGCTGGATGACCTCTTGGAGTGTATCGCGGCTTTTACCCGTGATGCGAAGTTGGTCAGCCTGAATCTGGGCCTGTACTTTCAGTTTGCTATCCCGGATTTCCTTGCTGATTTTCTTGGCTTTTTCAGAGTCGATACCCTGTTGAAGGGTGATTTTTTGTCTTGCCGTGCCGCCTAAAGCCTGTTCTACTTTTTGATAAACGAGTGATTTGAGAGAAATACCCCGCTTGATCAGTTTGGACTGTAAAATATCCAACACGGCTTTCATTTTATATTCATCGGCTGAACTGATGATAATTTCCTGGTCCTCTTGAAACTTTATGCTGCTGTTGGTGCCTTTTAAATCGTAACGCTGCGATAATTCTTTTGACGCGGTTTCAATGGCGTTTTTAACTTCCTGGATTTCGACCTTTGAAACGACATCAAACGAACAGGATGAAGCCATAGGAAACTCCTTTCCTTATCAATGTTTTAGGCCGGAGTTTATTCCGGTTTTGATTGAGATCTGTGTATAGTGTCCTATATTCATCTTTTGGTTTCAAGACTTTCTTTGAAATTGCCGTATTGTAGGTTTTAAGCCGCCTATAGTGGTTGAGTTGATTGTTGCAGCGTGCCTATAATGACCCCTTTTTAATGATCAAGGCGGATGTATGATTCCTCTCAAGGCGGATTTACCCACACGTTCTGTGCCTTTCATTACAGTGGCCCTTATTTTAAGCAATGTCGTGATGTATCTGTTTTCAAAAGCAATCGGACCCAATGTGAATGCGATGTTTTTCAAGTATGGTGCGATCCCGCATCAACTCATTCACGATTTTGGCATGAACGGCCTGCCTGCGCCGGTGATTAAAAGCCTGTTTAGCTCGATGTTTCTCCACGTCGGTTTTTTACATGTTGGGGGAAATATGCTTTATCTCTGGATTTTTGGAAACAATGTCGAGGATGAATTGGGCCATTCAAAATTTCTGATATTTTACTTGCTCTGCGGTGTGATCGCGGCGTATTCACATGCTTTTATCGAATCGGAATCCAAGGTGCCCATGGTGGGGGCGAGCGGTGCGGTTTCCGGTATTTTGGGTGCATACTTTCTGCTTTTTCCACGTGCTAAAATTTTAACCCTGATTCCGATCGGTTTTTTTATCACAACCATTCGTATCCCTGCACTTGCAGTGATTGGTGTGTGGGTGCTTGGCCAATTGATGTATGCCGTGACGTCCGTAAAAGGCCAGGGAGGGATTGCCTGGTTTGCCCATATCGGCGGTTTTATTGCAGGCTTACTCTTACTTCGCTTTTTTAGAAAAAAGCGCCCCCGTTGGCGAAAAAGTTTTTGATGTCATTGGAACACCCCAGTTGGATTCGGGGTGTTTTAGTTTTTTAGTAAAAAAAAAAGCCCGAAACCCAATAAGGTTCCGGGCTTTTTTTTTTACGTTGTTCGGTTATGCACTTGCGGTTAAAATCGAATTTAGCGTTGCGCTGGGCCGCATGGCCTGAGTGGCTTTTCCAGAATCGGGCCGGAAATAACCACCAACATCCACCGGCTGTCCTTGCACGCCATTTAACTCGGCAACAATTTTTGCTTCGTTTTCCGCCAGGCTTTGCGCCAGTTTGGAGAAACGGGCCTGAAGGTCTTTATCGTCCGTTTGCTCGGCCATGGCTTGGGCCCAATACAGGGCAAGGTAAAAATGGCTGCCCCGGTTGTCCAGTTCATTCACTTTTCTGGACGGAGATTTGTTTTCATCCAGAAATTTTCCAGTGGCCTTGTCAAGCGCTTCTCCCAGAATTTTGGCTTTGGGATTATTCGCGGCTTTGCTCAAATGTTCCAAAGACGCGGCCAGTGCCAAAAATTCTCCAAGAGAATCCCATCTTAAATGCCCTTCGGCTTCAAGCTGCTGCACATGTTTGGGGGCTGAGCCACCTGCACCGGTTTCAAAAAGACCCCCACCGTTCATCAGCGGCACGATGGACAACATTTTGGCGCTGGTCCCCAATTCGAGAATCGGGAACAGATCCGTGTTGTAATCCCGGAGGACGTTGCCGGTAACGGAGATCGTGTCCTTTCCGTCTTTCATACGTTCCAGTGAAAAGCGTGTGGCATCGACCGGAGACATGATGCGAATATCCAAACCGTCTGTGTCGTGGTCCGGCAGGTAAAGGTTGACCTTTTTAATCAGCTCGGCATCGTGTGCCCGGTTTTCGTTCAGCCAAAACACGGCCGGTGCGCCGGTCGCCCGCGCACGATTGACTGCGAGTTTGACCCAATCCTGTATCGGTGCATCCTTGACCTGGCAGGCACGCCAAATGTCACCCTCTTCTACGGTATGTTCAAGCAGGGTATTGCCACTGGCATCCACGACACGGATCGTGCCATTGGCCTGCGCAGTAAAGGTTTTGTCGTGTGAGCCGTATTCTTCTGCTTTCTGTGCCATGAGCCCCACATTGGGCACGCTGCCCATGGTCGCCGGATCGAAGGCGCCGTTCTTTTTACAAAAGTCGATGACTTCTTGATAGACTCCTGCGTAGCTGCCGTCCGGGATGGTGGCCTTGCAGTCGTGAAGTTCCCCATCCGGTCCCCACATCTTCCCGGATTCTCGAATCATCGCAGGCATGGAGGCATCAATGATGATGTCACTGGGTACGTGCAGGTTGGTGATGCCTTTGTCGGAATTTACCATGGCCAGTTCAGGCTGGTTTTGGTAACAGGCCTGGATGTCGGCTTCAATCTCTGCCTGCTTGTCTTCAGGAAGGGTTTTGATTTTCGCGTAGAGATCCCCCAGGCCGTTGTTGAGATCAACGCCCAAAGCGTCCAGTGTGTCCGCGTGCTTTTCGAGCGCATCTTTGAAAAACACGGCAACGCAGTGTCCAAAAATGATCGGATCGGAGACCTTCATCATGGTGGCTTTCATGTGGAGTGAAAAAAGGATGCCTTGTCGTTTGGCATCCTCGATCTGCGCCGAAAGAAACGTCCGAAGCGCATTGCGGCTCATAAAGGTGGCGTCGAGGACTTCACCGGCTAAAAGCGGAACCTTGTCCTTCAGTACGGTGACGTTGCCGCTTTCATCCACAAACTCGATTCGTGCGTCCGTCGCTTCTGAAACGGTGAGGGATTTTTCGTTGTTGCGGAAATCGCCACGGTCCATATGCGCGACATGGGTTTTTGAATCCGGAGCCCAGGCACCCATGCGGTGGGGGTTCTTTTGAGCATATTGCTTGACCGAAGCGGGGGCGCGGCGGTCTGAATTGCCTTCTCTCAAGACCGGGTTGACGGCGCTTCCCAATACTTTGGCATACCGTGACTTAATGTCTTTTTCAGCATCGGTTTTCGGCTCTTCAGGATAATCAGGTACCTTGTATCCTTTTTCCTGAAGTTCCTTGATGGCGGCTTTTAATTGTGGAATGGACGCGCTGATATTGGGCAGTTTAATGATATTGGCATCGGGTGTTTTCGCCAATTCACCCAAGGCGGTCAACTCGTCCGGAATACGTTGCGCTTCAGTCAGGTTTTCGGGAAAGTTCGCGATAATTCTACCCGAAAGCGAGATGTCGCGTTTTTCAACAGCGACGCCGGCCGGTTCGGTAAAGGTTTTAATGATTGGCAAAAATGAATAGGTTGCCAATGCTGGCGCTTCGTCTGTCTCGGTGTAAATAATCTTTGATGTTTGTGTTTGCATGCTTTTTCCCTACGTTAATTTTAAAAAATTAAATTTCTAACGGGTTTAGTGAAAAATTTCTAGCACTTGCAAGTCGCTAGTAGGATATCTACTAAAGTATTGCTGGCATCCTTGTCAACTTTCTTGTCAAATTTTTAGGCTCTGTTCTCCGCATTTTATGGATTATTCGTTGAAGTGCTTGATTGGTTTTGTTTCTGCGGAAGCTCTATAAAAAGGGTCATGCCCTGATCTTTATTTCTTTTAAAATAGATTTTCCCCCTGTGGCGCGTAATAATTTGTTGTGAAATGGCAAGCCCCAATCCGGTGCCGCCGCGTTTCGTGGAGAAATAGGGCTCGAAAATACGGTCCAGCTGCTCAGGAGGGATTCCGGGTCCGCTGTCCCTGATTTGTATGTTTAAATGGTTTTTGGAAAAGCGGGCTTGAATTTGAAGCACCCCTTTGCTGTTCATGGCCTGGGTCGCATTGTTGAATACATTTAAAAGCACCTGATGGAAAGCGGCCGGGTCGACCAGGACCGCTGGAATCGTGTCCGGAATATCGATTTGTACTTTAATTTTCGAATCTATGCCAGGATCGATTGAAAAGGTCAATGCATTTTCAATCAGTGTCCGTATGTTGATGGTTTTAAGGGTAAGTTCCGGTGTTTTTGAATATTGTAGAAATTCAGCGAGAAAATGATTAAGACGCTGTATTTCAGAAAGAATGGTCCGGGCGAGTTTTTTTTGTGCAGGATCGTCCATTCTTTTTTCCAGCAGTTGTATGAGGGAATCGATGGCGGTCAGCGGGTTTTTTATTTCGTGCACAACCCCGGCAGAAAGCCTGCGGAGCATGTCGTCCTGTTGTTTGGGGGGCTTTTTCTGAGGGTCAAGAGGTTTTGACATGGGTCTGTCTGCCATTCTTTGGTGTTGAGATCAAGCGCTCTCGGTGGTCGCCTTGAGAGAAATCGTTCGCAGTTTTTAGCATAATACCCCTATTCGGGCAAGCCAGGGATCGCAGTCTTTCTCGAAGCCCTGTGATGAAAAATATTCGAATGGGTGATTCGTTATAACAATTTTGTACAAGAAGTGTCTTTTTTGTCATAAAAATAAGGTTGACAAGGAAGAAGGAACCTCTTTAGAATTCCTAGATTTTGTAAGGCTATTTGTCTGTCCAATTTAAGCGGGATGAACTAAAATTAGTGTTTATTTTTAACAGGTTCGGTATTTTTTTCTATAAAATACGAATCAGAAGAACTGAGTGGAGGCGGTAATATGGCAAAGGTCTTGGAAGGACCAGGAATGGGGCTCCTGTCAAAATGGGGTATGGCAGTGCCACATTATGTGGTGATCACGGACGCGGCACAACTAGACAGCCTGTCGCAGGCGAATCCGTGGCTGCGGGAATCCAAACTCGTCGTCAAGGCACACGAGGCGATTGGCGGAAGAATGAAACTGGGCTTGGTCAAAGTGGGTTTGGATTTGGCCGCCGCAAGGAATGCTTCCGAAGAAATGATCGGCAAAGAAGTGGCCCAGGTCAATATTTCCCAAGTGATTATTTCTGAAATGGTGGATCACGAAGAAGAGTACTACATTGCAGTGAAATCAACGCGATCCGGTGCGGAATTGTTACTCGCCGCGATGGGAGGGATTGAAGTTGAGGAAAATTGGGAAAAAGTAAAAAAACTGGATGTCCCCTTGGGAAGCGATCCGGAATTGACCGATGTGGAGGCCTTGGCAAAATCAGCGGGATTTGACGATGCCCTGGTCAAAAAGGTGGCGGAATTCGGAATCAAGCTTTTTCAATGTTATGACCAGGAAGACGGAAACTATCTGGAGATCAATCCTCTGGTCGTTAGAAAATCCAACGGAGAGCTCACCGCGCTGGATGCCGTGACGATGGTGGATGGTGATGCGCGTTTCCGGCACCCCGATTGGAATTTTAGTTTCGCGTCAGAATTTGGCCGGCCCTATAGTGACAACGAAAAAACCATTATGGAAATCGACAGCCGGGTTAAAGGTTCTGTCAAATTCATCGAAATCCCCGGAGGCGATACCGCGCTGCTTCCCGCGGGCGGCGGTGCTTCGGTGTATTATTCCGATGCCGTGCTGGCGATGGGCGGAACTCTGGCGAATTATTCCGAATATTCGGGTGATCCACCCGATTGGGCCGTGGAAGCCCTCACGGAAAAAGTCTGTTCACTTAAAGGGATTAAACGCATTATTGTCGGCGGCGCCATCGCCAATTTCACCAACGTCAAAAAAACCTTTTCGGGTATCATCAATGGATTTAGGAAAGCCAAGGCCGAAGGTAAACTCGAAGGCGTTGAAATCTGGGTGCGCCGAGGTGGTCCCTTTGAAAAAGAGGGTCTTGCGGCGATGAAGGCGCTGGAAAATGAGGGGTTCAATATCCATGTTTTTGACCGCTATACCCCTCTGACCGATATTGTGGACTATGCAATTAAAGGAGTTAAAGCATGAGTATTCTTGCGAACAAAGAAACCCGGGTGCTCATTTCCGGAGGACCGGCAGGTGTCAATGCGGCCAAGCGGATGGCGGAATTTTGTCATTTAAGCCGACTGCCATATAATGTATCCGCGTTTGTTTTTCCCCCGGATGCCGGAAAAACAATCGAAGTGCCCTTTGGCAGTGAACTGGTTTCGGTGCCGGTGTTTAAAAGCGTCGCGGACGCCACAAAAGAGTTCCCTGAAATTAACGCCTCACTGATTTATATCGGCCCAAATCGCGCTTATGCGGGAACGATGGAAGCCTTGGCCGAGCCAAATATCAAACTGGTTTCCATGATTACGGAAGGTGTTCCCGAAAAAGATGCCAAGAAACTCCGGATCGAAGCCGAAAGGCTGGGTAAAACATTTAACGGACCGTCGTCTATTGGTATTATTTCTGCGGGAGAATCCCGGCTGGGAGTCATCGGCGGCTCCTTTGACAACCTGGTGTTGTGTCGACTGCATCGTCAGGGTTCCTTTGGGGTCATCACCAAGTCGGGTGGACTTTCAAACGAAATTATGTGGATTTGCAGTCAGTTTGCGGATGGGATTACCACTGCAATCGGCATCGGTGGGGACACTTATCCTGGTTCGGATTTCGCGACCTACCTTGAAATGTTTGAAAAAGATCCGCAGACAAAGGCCGTGGTTATGGTGGGCGAAATGGGGGGAGACCTCGAAGAGCTGGCTGCCGCCTGGTATGCGAAAGCACCGCGACGGATCAAGTTAATCGCGGTCGTTTCGGGTTATTGTCAGGAACAATTGCCCAAAGGGATGAAGTTTGGGCATGCCGGTGCAAAAGAAGGTTTGCACGGGGAAGGCTCAGCAAGGAGCAAGGCAGAGGCCTTACGGTCCGCGGGCGCGATTGTTCCGGCGACTTTTGGCGGATTGGGCCCGGCCATTAAACAAACCTATGAAGATATACTCGCAAGCGGGGACATTAAACCCATTGATGAAGAAGCCCTGGCGCCGCGGCATCTGCCAAAACCCATTGAAAGTGCGATCAAGGACGGAGACGTTTTTGCAGAACCCTTGGTTAAATCGACGATTTGCGACGACCGGGGTGAAGAACCGCTGTACAGTGGTTATCCGGCTTCAGAGCTGATTAACAAAGGATATCAAATCCCGCACGTCATTGGTCTTTTGTGGGACAAGCGGCTGGTGTCTCCTGTTGAAGCGGAAATTATTAAACGCATAGTAATTTTATCTGCCGATCATGGACCTTGCGTTTCCGGCGCATTGGTGACCATTATTGCCGCGTGTGCCGGAATTCAAATGGCGCAAGCTGTCGCGGCGGGCATGATCATGATCGGGCCGCGGTTTGGCGGAGCAGTGACCGGCGCCGGAAAATGGTTTAGTCATGCTGTAAAAAACAATATGACCGTTGATGAATTTCTGGCGTACATGAAAGAAAATGTTGGTCCTGTGCCAGGAATCGGGCACCGCGTAAAATCGGTCCGGAATCCGGACAAACGTGTGAAAGAACTGATCAGTTATGTGAAATCCACGGGTATTCCCACGCCGCATCTTGATTTTGCACTGGCGGTCGAGGAGAAGACCACGGCTAAAAAAGATACGCTGATCTTGAATGTCGACGGCACCATGGCCGCTGTTTTGGTTGATCTTTCTTTTCCAGTCGAGTCGCTCAACGGTTTTTTCATTCTATCCCGAACCATCGGTTTGATCGGACACTGGATCGACCAAAACCGGCAGGGCAGTCGGCTTGTGCGTCTATTCAGGTATTTGGCCAATTACACAACCGGAAAGCGAAGAGAGGTGCCTCCGCTGGAATCTTAAATGTTATGCAATACATTACGGTGGCGGGGCGCGCTTGATCTGTTAGTGGCCCTCCGCTAAAATCAAACCGCTTCGCTCAGGCCGCGGATACACGGTCTGAGCTGAAGCGCATGTTTGGAGGAATTAGATATGTCAGCTCAAGCGATAAAAAAACAGTATGAAGAAATGCAGGTTCGGATCGATGCCATGCGGAAGCGGCTGGGCCGCCCCCTGACACTGTCTGAGAAAATTCTTTTTTCACATTTGGACGACCCGGAAAAGCAGGCTTTAGAACGGGGCAAGGCACAGCTTGCGCTGAAGCCGGACCGGGTGGCCATGCAGGACGCGACGGCGCAGATGGCCATGTTGCAGTTTATCCAGGCCAATAAAAAAACATCGGCCGTGCCGAGTACCATTCATTGTGATCATCTCATTCGGGCCCAGAGCGGCGCCAAAGAAGATATTGACCGGGCGATTTCTGAAAACAGGGAAGTCTACGATTTTCTTGCCTCTGCAGCGGAAAAATATGGAATCGGTTTCTGGAAGCCGGGCGCCGGCATTATTCATCAGGTGGTGCTTGAAAATTACGCCTATCCGGGCGGCTTGATCATCGGCACCGATTCTCACACGCCGAATGGCGGTGGATTGGGCATGCTGGCCATTGGGGTCGGTGGCGCAGATGCCGGAGAAGTCATGGCCGGGCTGCCTTGGGAAGTGCTTCAGCCCAAGCTACTGGGTGTACGCCTCACGGGTTCGCTGAGCGGCTGGACGGCTGCGAAGGATGTCATTCTCTATCTTTGCGGACTGCTCACTACCAAAGGCGGTACGAACAAAATCATTGAATACTTTGGCCCGGGTGCCGAAACTATTAGCGCGACAGGGAAAGGGACGATTACCAACATGGGGGCCGAACTGGGTGCAACGACGTCCGTTTTTCCGTACGACCAGAAAATGGCCGCCTACCTTAAAATCACCGACCGCGCTGACATTGCTGATCTGGCAGACGCGCACAAGGCGTTATTAACCGCTGATCCTGAAGTGCTGGCCGATCCTGAACAGTATTACGATGAAGTGGTTGAAATTAACCTTTCGGAGCTGGAGCCCCATGTGGTTGGGCCGCACTCACCGGATCTGGCGCGCCCTGTATCAAAACTGGGCGAAGAAGCAAAAAAAGAAGGGTATCCTCTCACCGTTTCCGCCGCATTAATCGGAAGTTGCACGAATTCTTCCTATGAAGACATTACCCGTGCCGCGCACATCGCCCGACAGGGGCTCAAAGCCGGGCTTAAAGCCAAGGGTGAATTTTTGGTCTCCCCTGGCTCGGAGCGCATTTACCATACGATGATCCGGGATGGATTTTTAAATACCTTTGAAGAAATGGGAGGAAAGGTCTTGGCGAATGCTTGCGGCCCGTGTATCGGCCAGTGGCAGCGGGAAGATAAAAAGAAAGGTGAGCCGAATTCGATTATCAGCTCATTTAATCGAAACTTCCGGGGGCGAAACGATGCAAACCCGGAAACCCTCTCTTTTCTGAGCAGTCCTGAAATCGTCACGGTCATGGCGTTCTCAGGGTCTTTGGACTTTAATCCACTGTCCGACAGCCTGACCGCAGCCGACGGAACAAAAATACAGTTTGAACCGCCCGTTGGAGAAGAGCTTCCGCCCAACGGTTTTGCCCAGGGAGAGGAAGGTTACATCGCACCGGCCGAAAATGGTGAAGGCGTGTCCGTTATTGTTTCGGATGACAGTGAGCGGCTCCAGTTGCTTTCTCCCTTTCCAACATGGGACGGCAATGATTTTGAGGAACTGATTGTGTTGCTAAAAGTTCAGGGGAAATGTACGACAGACCATATTTCACCCGCCGGGCCCTGGCTGCGTTATCGCGGACACTTGGATCGGATTAGTGACAATATGTTCCTTGGGGCGAATAATATTTTTACAGATACCCCTGGCAAGGCCAATGATGTTTTAAGTGGTGAAAAAGACCTGACCCCTTCACAGGTCGCACGGCGTTACAAGTTAAAAGGCTTGGGCTCCATTGTTATTGGTGATGAAAATTACGGTGAAGGCAGCTCGAGAGAGCATGCCGCGATGTCGCCGCGTTTTCTTGGGGTGAAAGTGGTCATTACAAAAAGCTTTGCCCGGATTCATGAAACCAATCTGAAAAAACAGGGTGTATTGCCCTTGACTTTTGCCGATCCTTCGGACTGGGAAAAAATCGGGGAAACTGACCGCGTCAGCGTCGTTGGCTTGGCGGATTTGGCGCCGGGAAAACCCGTAGATGTCGTGATTCATAAAGGGGATGAAACAGTGCGGATTCAAACAAACCACAGCCTGACAGAAAAGCAGTTGGCCTGGTTTAAAGCCGGTTCTGCACTGAATGCCTTGAACGCATAAGTGAGTTTTTGATGTCCAGGACGTCCACTTCAGAAAAAACGCCGCCCATGATTTCTGTTGAGATTATGGGGAAGAAATATCAGGTTCCGGAAGGTTTGACAATGATTCAGGCCATGTGGCACACGGGTCATGAATTGACCCGTGGGGCCGGATGTCTGGGCGGGATTTGCGGCGCGTGCCCCACCAAGTACCGGACCAAGGATGAAACCAAAATCAAAACTGCCCTCGCCTGTCAAACACAGGTGGAAGACGGGATGTCCTTCTCGCTAATCGCCACCTACTACCCGAATCAAAAGGTGGTCTATCACTTTGAAGAAGTCAAGGATGCAAAACAGGATCTGTTCCGTTATTATCCCGAAACGGCGCTCTGCAGGAATTGCGATGCGTGTACCCAGGCCTGTCCCAAAGGAATTGATGTCCGCACCGGTGTTTGGAAAGCCGCCTTTGGTGATTTTAAGGAAGGGGCAGAACTTTTTCTTTCCTGTGTGATGTGCAGCCTTTGTGTGCCGGTTTGCATTGCGGATATTGCACCCAACCAGGTCGGGTTGTATATGCGGCGGGCCCAGGGAATCTACTATGATGAGAAGCTCCCTGATTTGGCCAACCGTGTTGAGGAAATTGATCAGGGAAAATATGATGCGGAATGGGAGCGGCTTTTAAGTCTTTCCGATGAAGCGATCAAGTCTGAGCAGATCTCTTGAGCCGGGTGAAGGTCTTTATCACCGAAAGGGAGTGGTAAGATTTCAAACGCTGTCAGTATTATAGTCGACAATTCCAAACACTCTGTCCCGAACGGGATTACCGTTGTTCAAGCGATGTGGCATTTGGGCCATACCCTGTTGGGAAAAGTCGGATGTCTCGGCGGGGTTTGCGGCGCCTGTACCGTAATGGCACGGCCTTCAGACCAGGCGCTTCCCAAGACCGCACTGGCCTGTCAAACAATGGTATCTGAAGGCATGGAAATTAGCTTTTTGCCTTCGGATGCCTCGAAGAAAGCGCTTGCATTATTACCGGAAGCAGCGCCAAGTCGGGATACGCTTTTCCAGTACTATCCGGAAACCCGGCGCTGTGTGGCCTGTCAGGCCTGTTCCTCCATTTGCCCTCAGGAAATTGATGTAATGGCGGGGGTGCGTGATGTGTTAATGGGTGACCTTCCTGCGGTAGCAGAGCGTTTCGATTCCTGTGTGATGTGTGGACTTTGTGCAGCAGTCTGTGAATCCACTGTTCGTCCGCACCGTGTGGGCCTTTATGCACGCCGTTTACATGGCGCATTTTACCCCCAGACGCCATCTCATTTACTGGATCGAATTGATGAGATTAGTGCCGGTCGATATCAGGCCGAGTGGAGTGACCTTATGGAGGCGTCGTCCTCAGATAAAGGAAATGTTTAATGGGTAAGATGGAAACATCAAAGAAACGTGTGGATGATTCACGCCTCAGCCGAAAAAATGAAGACATGCCGCGTCTTTCTCCGGAAGAAAAAGACGCGCTGGTCCATCGTTACCATCCGGACTATAAAGACGAGGCCTATGCGGAAATTCGCATCGGCGCGAACAAGGGTGAACGAACTGTACATGAAGTCGCCCGGCTTCTTGAGGGGGAGAGTCCCTTTTTTGAAAAATCTGTTCCATTGTCGCCGACACATCAGGTTGATGTATTGATTGTCGGGGGCGGGGGTGCGGGCGCGACGGCCGCACTGGCCGCGAAAGCTGCGGGTGCCAGTGTGCTGATGTCCACGAAACTGCGTTTGGGGGATTCCAATACCGTGATGGCCGAGGGCGGAATGCAGGTTGCTGTGGCCCCCGAAGATTCTCCTGTTCGGCATTTTGTGGATTCACTAAAAGGCGGACAGATGGCCAATGACAGAACCCTGTTGAGGACATTGGTTGAGGAAGGTCCATCAGTCGCAAAGTGGCTCATCGATATCGGTGTGCTTTTTGACCGGGAAGGGGATGGAAATCTCAGCTTACGGGCGGGGGGAGGCAGCAGTCTGCCGCGTTTACTTCGCTGTAAGGATTATACCGGCCTAGAATTGATGCGTGTTTTAAAAGACTGCGTGCTCAATGAAGAAATCAATGTGCTGGAATTTTCACCTGTACTTGAACTTTTGACAGATGGTGAAGGCACCTGTACCGGAGCCATTTTAAAAAATCTCGATACAGGAAAATTGATTGTTGTACAGGCCAAAACCGTGATATTGGCCACTGGGGGTATCGGGCGATTGCATATTCAGGGATTTCCGACAAGTAACCATTATGGTGCGACCGGGGATGCGCTTTCGATGTCTTATCGCGCGGGTGCGGTTTTAACCCTTCAGGATACGTTTCAATATCATCCGACAGGTTCTGTTTTTCCAGAAGCCATGGCCGGTTTGCTGGTGACTGAGGCCATTCGTTCGGCGGGCGCACATTTATTGAATATCCACGGAGAGCGTTTTGTCTATGAGTTGGAGACGCGGGATGCAGTGGCTTCCGCAGTGATTCGGGAATGTCAGGAAGGGCGGGGAGTGGAAACCCCGGCGGGCAGGAAGGGTGTTTGGCTGGATATGCCGCTTGTTGATTTAATGAATGGTGAAGGCACACTGAAAAACCGTTTCCCAAACATGGTGCGTCAGTTTTCCCGTTATGAAATTAATATCCAAAAAGAGCCGGTCTTAATCTATCCGACCCTGCATTATCAAAATGGGGGCGTCAAAATTAACGTGGACTGTGAATCAAGTATAAAAAACCTCTTTGTCGCTGGGGAGGCATCGGGTGGCATTCATGGGCGAAACCGCTTGATGGGGAACTCCTTGCTCGATATTGTTGTCTATGGGAAAAGGTCGGGAAATGCGGCTTCACGCCGTGCGGAGGAAGCGGCCCATGGCAAATTAACATTGGATCATCTTAAAATATTCCATGAAGCGCGAAAAGCAGCAGGAGTGATGTCAGAAACAATATCTCCATTGCTTTTCCCGGACTATGTGAATAAAAACTAAATGTGGATGGGAGAAAGTAACGGAATGTCACGACGACAAGGGAGGGAATGATGAACTTATTCAAGTTAGGTCTTATTGCGGGGATTTTATTTGTGTCCAATACGTTGATTACCAACGTATTGGCTAAAACGCCGTCACCGAAAGGGGCCGAAGTGTATATTATTTCGCCTCAGGATGGAGACACGGTAGGAAAAACAGTGACCGTCCGGTTTGGTCTGAAGGGCATGGGGGTTGCGCCTGCAGGCACAGATAAAGCCAACACGGGTCACCATCATTTAATGATTGATGGGAAGATGCTGCCGCCAATGGATCAACCCATGAACAAAGAAGTGGTGAAACACTTTGGCGGAGGTCAAACGGAAGCGGAAATTTCCCTTTCACCGGGCAAACATACTTTGCAGTTGATTTTAGGCGACAAAGCACATGTGCCACATGACCCGCCTGTCGTTTCAAAGCAGATTACGATTACCGTGAAATAAGGAAAAAACCCAATGAATATACATGAGTACCAGGCGAAGGCGCTCTTCGCTTCCTATCAGGTTCCCGTACCCAAGGGCGGTGTTGCATTTTCCGCAGAAGAAGCAGTAAGTGTGGCCAAAACCCTGGAAACTCCAGTTTGTGTGGTGAAGGCCCAGATTCATGCGGGGGGCCGCGGAAAAGCCGGGGGAGTCAAATTGGCCAAGACGCGCGATGAGGTGGCGCCGCTTGCGAATGAAATTCTCGGAAAGATACTGGTCACACCTCAAACCGGCCCCGAAGGCAAAGAAGTCAAAAAACTCCTTATTGAAGAAGGTGCGGACATTCGAAATGAACTTTACCTCAGTCTCGTAGCAGATCGGGCCAGCGGTTCTGTGGTGATCATTGCGAGTACCGAAGGCGGCATGGAGATTGAGGAAGTGGCGGAAGCGACGCCAGAAAAAATTATTCGGTGTTTGGTGGACCCCCTCTTTGGTTTTCAAGCGTATCAGGGGCGTTCTGTTGCTTTTCAAATGGGTTTGCCCAAGGAAGTGATTGGCCAGTTTGTAAAAATGCTCGACAATCTTTACCGTCTATTTATTGAAAAAAATGCCATGCAGATCGAGATTAATCCGTTGATTATTACCGGAGAGAACCGCTTGATTGCGCTGGATGCAAAAGTGGGATTTGATGACAGCGCCCTCTTTAAACATCCAGACATTAATGAATTGCGTGACCTGGATGAGGAAGACCCTTTAGAGACACGGGCGGGACAGCATGGTCTGAATTATGTGAAACTCGACGGTAAAATCGGTTGTATGGTCAACGGCGCGGGCCTTGCGATGTCGACCATGGATGTGATCAAGCTTGCCGGTTCGGAACCGGCTAATTTTCTGGACGTTGGCGGCGGCGCCTCGAAAGAAACGGTGAAGCAAGCTTTTCAGATTTTACTTGATGACCCGAATGTTAAAGGCGTCTTTGTCAACATTTTTGGTGGTATCGTCCGCTGTGAGCGAATTGCAGGGGGGATTATTGAGGCGGCCAAAGAAGTATCCCTGAATGTCCCGATGGTTGTCCGTTTGGAAGGCACCAACGCAAAAGAAGCGAAAGACATGTTGGCCGCTTCTGATATCGAATTGATCGTGGCGGATACGCTTTGGGACGGTGCCCAGAAAATTGTCGCGGCAGTCGGTTAATCAAGCAATGCGTAAAAAGTAAGGAGTTTTCATGTCTATCTTGGTCAATAAAAATACACGGGTACTGGTCCAGGGAATTACAGGAAAAGAAGGTTCGTTTCATGCCTCGGCGTGCAAGGTCTATGGCACGCAGGTGGTTGCGGGTGTGACCCCTGGAAAGGGTGGAACAGATTTTGAGGGCATTCCGGTGTTTAATACGGTTGAAGCCGCCGTACAGGAAACCGGGGCGGATGTCGCCTTGATTTTTGTCCCGCCGCCGTTTGCCGCGGATGCCATCCTTGAATCAGCCGCCGCAGGCGTGCCTCTGATCATCTGTATTACCGAAGGTATTCCCGTTATGGATATGATGCGCGTCAAGCGCTTCATCACTGGAAAACCCGTACGGCTGATTGGCCCGAATTGCCCGGGCATCATCACACCGGATGAATGTAAAATTGGTATTATGCCGGGCTTTATTCATAAAAAAGGCAAGGTGGGTGTTGTCTCCCGAAGCGGGACGCTCACTTACGAAGCCGTGTTGCAGTTGACGGAGTTGGGACTGGGACAATCGACCTGTATCGGCATTGGCGGCGACCCCGTAAACGGCACCAACTTTATCGATGTGCTGGAAATGTTTGAAAAAGATGGTGAAACCGAAGCCATTGTCATGATCGGTGAAATCGGCGGTGACGCAGAAGAAGCTGCGGCGGAATACATCAGTAAAAATGTGAGCAAGCCGGTTGTGGCTTTTATCGCGGGTATGACCGCGCCGCCCGGAAGAAGAATGGGCCATGCCGGCGCCATTATTTCAGGCGGAAAAGGGACGGCGGCGGATAAAATGTCCGCGCTCGAATCCGCGGGCGTGACCGTTGTGAAAAACCCGGCGTTGATTGGAGAAGCGATCGCAAATCGCCTCAAATAAGGATTTTTTATACGGCGATGGATGATCGGATCCACCACGACTGGGATGTTTCTGCCGCCGAAGCTGTCCAAATCCAACAGGGTCTCCGTGCCAAATTGATTCTCGATCAGGCCCCTGAAACGGTCGAAACCTTGGCTGGCGTGGATGTCTCCTTTAGCCGGGGTTCTA
The DNA here is from genome assembly GCA_945787655.1 of Nitrospiria bacterium. Lineage (GTDB taxonomy): Bacteria > Nitrospirota > Nitrospiria > SBBL01 > JAADHI01 > JAADHI01. Next base: position 42,059 of record CALZIJ010000011.1, read on the forward strand.
AAATACTATACGCCGCTGTGGTGTTGCTGGATCTGACACGGCCGGTATTGACCCAAAACAGAAAACAAATCCAAACCTTTCCTGTATTGGAAACCGCAGTGGCTTCACTTGAAGTCAATTTTCCTTATATTCCGGGTCTGCTCTCATTTCGTGAAATTCCTGTTATTCTAAAGGCATGGAAAAAACTCCAGCGCCAGCCTGATTGTCTGATCTGCGACGGGCAAGGTTTGGCCCACTCGCGTAGAATGGGGCTGGCGGCGCATTTGGGTTTAGTCCTGGATTTGCCAGCGATCGGCTGCGGCAAGTCACGTTTAATTGGCACATATTTGCCGCCAGGAGAAAACCGGGGGGATTTTTCCGATTTGTTTGATCAGGGAGAGGTACTAGGTATGGTGTTGAGAACACGCAAGGGGGTGAAACCGGTTTTTGTTTCGCAGGGGCACCGTATGACCCTGCCGCGCGCTGTGGAAATTGTCCTGTCGGCTTTGGGACGCTATCGGCTGCCGGAGTCCACACGCATTGCCCATCATCAGGTGAATGCGGCCCGGCGGGAAGGAGTAAAGTGACGGAATGGCTGCAGGCCGTCTTGTTGGGACTGGTTGAAGGATTGACGGAATTTATCCCGGTCTCCTCTACAGGGCATTTGATTGTCATTGGGGATTTGTTGCAATTTGAAGGGCCAAAGGCGGCGACCTTCGATGTGTTTATTCAGCTGGGCGCGATTCTTGCTGTTGTTTTTATCTATAAAGACAAATTTCTAGGCCTGCTTTCCTTTGAAAAAAAAGCCGGTTTTTCAGGAACCAACGGCATCCTCTTGCTTGCATTGACCACGGCGCCCGCGCTGGTGATCGGTTTTTTAATCCATTCCTACATTAAAACCCA
>CALZIJ010000012.1 GCA_945787655.1 Nitrospiria bacterium
CTTGTCTGATGTTCCACGTGGAACATCAGACAAGGAACCTTGAATGACATTTTAAAACGTGTTCATTTCCCAATGCAAAATTGATTAAATATTTGATCAAAAATATCATCGAGTGTCGTTTCTCCTGTAATTTGACCCAAGGCATCGATGGCTTCTCTTAAATCAATCGCGGGAAATTCAAAAGAGTCCCCGTTTTGACTCGATTTTATCCCTGAAAGGAGTTTTTCTTCAGCGGTTTCAAGTGCAATCTTATGCCGAAGCAAGGCGACAAGGGGTTGTTCTTTTTCAGGTTGCTTGATCAAGTTTGATTTTATATAGATTTTTAATTGGGCTAACCCTTCTTCTGAGACAAGAGAAGTTGAGGTGTATTTAAATTGAGGATGCTTTTGAATGAAGTTATCGATATCGCCCTGTTTTGGCAGATCCGATTTATTTAACAGGATAATGGTTTTTTCTGGTTGAAGTTTCTTTGCCATATCATGATCTTCAGTGGACGGTTTTTCACTGATATCCAGAACCCATAAGGTTAAATCGGATCGCTCTTGCGCTTTTTGTGCGCGGCGGATACCTTCCTGTTCGATCGGGTGATGACTATTTCGAAAGCCAGCCGTATCAATTAATTTGACGGAAAGTCCTTCAAGTTGAAGGGGTTCTTGTAAAAGATCCCGGGTTGTCCCGGCTTCAGGAGTAACAATGGCCCGGTCTTCTTGCAGAAAATAATTCATCAAGCTGGATTTTCCAACATTTGGGCGGCCTGCGATCACCACGGTAAAGCCTTCTATGATTTGACGTCCCAGATCATAGTTTGAAATCATTTCGTGAATTTCATCCTTAATCTGTTGAATTTCGGTCACAATTTCTTTGCCGGATTGAACTGGAATGTCCTGATCGCTAAAGTCGATTGACGCTTCAATTTCGGCGATTATAGCCAGAAGACGTGTCATGAGTGTTTCTATTTTTATGGAAAGACGTCCTTTAAGCTGATCGAGCGCCCATTGATGTTGAGAGGTACTTTTTGCGGAGATTAATTCCATGACTGCCTCGGCTTGAGACAAATCCATTTTCCCGGAAAGAAAAGCCCGTTGTGTAAACTCACCTGGGCGGGCCATCCGTGCTCCCTGGGAAATTAAGGCGGATACAATTTTTTGAAGCAGGAATGGATTGCCGTGGGCTTGTATCTCTAAAATATCCTCTCCGGTATAACTGTTAGGGCCATGCATTGGTAAAAAAAGGGCTTGATCAATCAGAGAGTTGTCTATTGGATTGACCACCTCTCCAAAATAGGCGGTGTGTGAGGCCATGTTTTGTATTGGCTTAGGGCCTCGGTAGAGTGGAGCAGAAATTTTGAACGTACGCGGTCCACTGATGCGGACAATCCCGATGCTGCCTTCTCCATGAGGGGTAGCAATCGCGCATATGGTCTCTTTTTCATCATCCGGGTTTTTCATTGAGATCTCTAAGGATGAATTTTTATGTCGCCGGGACCTTGGTGTTTTCTTTGTTGGTCAGATATTGTTGGAGAATCGTGAGAGTATTGTTTACAAGCCAGTAAAGGACCAAACCGGATGGAAAATTGAGAAAGAAAAAGGTATAGATTCCCGGAAGAAACATCATGATTTTGGCCTGGGTGGGGTCCATCGTGGTTGGAGCCGTATATTGCTGTAAAAACATGGTCGCCCCCATCACAATGGGAAGGACATAGTAGGGATCTTTCGCGGAAAGGTCCGTCACCCATAAGAAAAAAGGCGCATGACGAAGCTCAATTGTAGTGTAGAGAATATTATAAAGTGAGATAAAGACAGGAATTTGAATAAGAATCGGGAGGCAGCCGCCAAGCGGGTTGACTTTCTCTGTTTTATAAAGTTTCATTAATTCCGCATTCAACTTTTCTTTGTCTTTGGCCCATTGTTTCCGAATCGCAGCAATCTTGGGTTGAATGGTCGACATGGCCTTCATAGATTTGATACTTTTTTGTGTAATAGGAAAAAAGAGGGCTTTAATTAACACCGTAATCAGAATGATGGCGATACCATAATTTTCTGTAAACTGGTAGAAAAACCGAAGTAAATAAAACAGCGGTTTTGCGATCATGCGTACGGGTAATAAACTCCCAAAAACAAACCAGCCAAAATCGATACTTTCGTCCAGATTGACGTTCAAGCCACTGAGACGGTCATACTCTTTAGGACCGGCGTACATTGAAAAACTGTGGGTATTTATTCCACTATTGGGATTAAGCTGAATTTCAGCAGAAATGGCTTCATCCCCCAGTTTTTTAAAAAGCACAGAGCCAACACTTGAATCACGAGGGATTAATGCGCTGATAAAGTATTTGTCTTCCAGGCCAAACCATTTTGTATCGCCAGAATACGAGGCAACATCTGTTTCCATCTTTTTAGGAATATTACGAATGACTTCATTATCAATTAAACCGATGGAGCCCGCCGTTCGACCGATTTGTTCACCCCAGTCGTGGATGCCAAAATTAGACCCCAGTGAAAGCGCGTAGGGTTGATCCACGTTTTCTGTAGAGACATTTAATTCGACAAGGTATGTGTTGTTGGAAAAAGTCAGCTCTTTGGTGATTTTTGAGCCGTCGGCGCGCACAGTCTGCAGCTTGACAGTGCCCTTGGGGGTTCCGTTTGATAATTGAAGCGTGGAGTCATCCAAAGTATAGATTTGCTTGTCCTCATTCGGCAGCGTAAAGGCCAGAGGAAAGCGGCTGGTTTCGACAGGGATGAGCTGAATCGGCTCTTCTATTTCACTTTCTTCCTTTTTCTCGGTGTAGGTCTTCAGTTCCCATTTTTTGATGACTCCGCCATGGTTTGACAAAGTGACTCGAAAGAGATCGCCTTCGATAATTTTAAGTTTTTCAGAAACATCGGAGGCGATCTCAGGTAAAGTTGGTTCCGATGTTGCGGTGTCATCTGCAGCGGGGAGCTTGTCTCCGGGTGTCTCATTATTTTGAACAGAAGGGGCTGGTGCGGGCGTTGTTTGTGGTGCGGTTTCTTGTTGTGGAGACACGGGTGTTGTTGGTGCGACGCCTGTCATCTTGCCAATAAAAAAAGGGTACACAAAAATAATTAAAAGAGAGATGACAATAAAAACCACAAGCCGTTTTTCCATAAAAAACGAAGTTCCTTACGCTAGAATTGGAGGGTTATTTGACCGGATCGTATCCACCCGTACAAAAAGGGTGACACCGAAGAAGGCGTTTTAACGTAGAAAAAAGCCCGAAAAACAAGCCATGCCGTTGGACGGATTGAATGGCATAGGATGAGCAGGACGGGTAAAAACGACACAACGGGGGAAGAACCGGTGAGATACACCGTTGATAAAATATAACAATACGGGTGAAGACTAAGGCCATCATTTTAATGCAACAGACCCTCTTCGGCTAAGCATTGTTTAAGCAGAGGAACCACTTGGTTTGTGCCCAGCCCTTTTCCACCCCTTCTGGGAATAATAATCACGTTGACTCCTCGAAGCATCTCTTTCATTTGATGCAAAGCGGCCCGAAAAACCCGTTTTGCCCGATTGCGCTCTACAGCTTTCCCGTAATGTTTTCTCATATGAATGGCGTAATACGCATCTTGTGAATGATTAAACAGAAAAAATAAAACAAACTGATTCGTAACAATTTTTCGACCGTTCTGTTTGACCTCTAAAACCTGATCTCTCTGTGTGAGCCGACAAAGCCGGGTTTTAGACGGATAGGCGTTTACGGCCTTTGGCTCTTCTACGATTAATCACTCTCCGGCCACTTGAGGTTTCCATTCTTTTTCTAAAACCATGCGTCCGTTTTCTTTTTAAATTACTGGGTTGACGAAAGGTAAATGACATACAATACTCCTTATTTTAATAGACCCTACATGATCTTAAATTTATTGTGTCTTGTCAAGCTTGAGACACAACTTCCGGTGATTTAAAGGAGAAAGGCGCGGTTATTGTTTATGGCAGAGGTGTTTGCACGGTCTGAATGACATTTAAGTTCAAGTCCTTCGCCAAGGCCAAGGCATCATTGATATTTGCGGTCACTTGATGGGGGTGGTGTGCGTCGGCATTGCAAATCACCTGGATATCGTATTCAGAGGCCATTTCCCAGAATGGTCTCCAGGGATAGGGATTTGGCCGGGTTTTGGAGGGGGAACGGTGGGCTTTTCGAAAGCCATTACCATTGATTTCCAGAGGAGTCCTTGTCTTTTCAGCCGCTTCAAGAATATCGCGTGAACACGCTGTTAAATCATCGTTCCATGTTTCATGACTGCATCCAAAAATATCAGGATGAGCGATGAAGGCAAAGAGGCCGGTTTCCATCATGTTGGCCAGGTAATGTCCGTAGGCCGACAGGGCCGACGCGGTATCCAGATCAGAAAAGGAATTCAACCATGTTCCATTTAGCGGCGTATAGTGACCTGCCCCAATTAAATAGTGAAATCCGCGTTGACCCAGCAGTTCATCCTGGTAATAACGATGATAGACCGCATCGTATTCGCATTCCATGCCTTTTAGGATTTGCATATCCGGGAATTGTTGCTGCGCGGTTTCAATGGCGGCTTCGTATTCGTCCAATTGATCGAAAGACATCCGGACTTCCGGCCAACGATTATCCGGCAGGGCAACGTGATCCGAAATTCCCAGCACGCGGCTCCCTTGCCGGAAGGCCGCCTCAGCATAATCCAGGGCATCCCCTGTGGCATGCTGGCACCGAAAGGTATGCGTGTGAAAGTTTGGGGTCATCCTGTCGGCCGCTTTGCCAAATCTATGGCTTTGGCAAAGGCCTTTTCCATATCGGGCAGGTGGGTGATTTCGGGGACCACCTGGATATATTGGATAACCCCCTGTTGATCGACGAGAATGACAGAACGGGCAAGCAGCATCGGGCCATCGATCAACAAGCCGGTGGATTTGCCAAAATCACCCGCTTTATAGTCGGAGAGATATTGAATATCGGTCAGTTTCGCCTCTTCGGCGAAACGCATTTGCGCAAAGGGCGTGTCACGGCTGATGGTCATCCGAACGATATTTTTAGGAAGCTTATCCCCTTCTTCTCCCAAATAATGCGTTTGGGCCTCACACACCTTTGTATCAATAGAAGGCACAATGCTCAACAACAGAACTTTTCCGCGCAAACCATCCTCATTCACGCCGGACATCGATGCAGCATCCACGAGGTGTTTGAGGGACATTTTTTGGCCCACCGCAATCGGAGTGCCGATGAGCGAAAGCGGGGTGCCTTTGCGCGCAACCTGAGTGCCGGGTGAAACGCTGCCAAAGTCCACTTTCATCTGTGCGCGATGGGCTGCGCAGGCGGTCAAAAAAAATGAAACGGCGCAAACAGTAAAAACCTTGAAAATGGTTCTATTCATGAGTGACCTCCGAAAAATGTGTGTTTTTCAAAGCAGATATAGTTCTGTCTTTCGATATTATTAAATCAGGCTACTCCGACAATGCGGTTTCAATGGCGTGAACGAGGGTTTCAGATTCGGGTGCGGTTTTCGGAGAAAAACGCTGTCGGACCGTCCCGTCTTTTCCAACAAGAAATTTTTCGAAATTCCAGGAAATGTCACCGGGAAAGGCCGCCTCCTCACCCGCCAGGACGGTATAAAGGGGATGCCTGTTTTCTCCGTTTACATCAATTTTTTCGGTCAAGGGAAAGGTCACTTGATAGTTGTTTTTGCAAAAATTTGAAATTTCAGAGGCGGTACCGGGTTCTTGTCCCGCAAACTGGTTACAGGGGAGTCCGATGACTGAAAAGCCTCGGGCTGCATATTGGTTCTGCAGTGTTTGAAGCCCGGCATATTGCGGCGTCAAACCGCATTGACTTGCGACATTGGTGAACAAAAGCACATGCCCTTTATAAGTTGATAAAGGGAGAGCGTGACCTTCAATACTGGTGAGTTCAAAATCGTAAATGCTGCTCATCTTTTCTCCTTTTTATCCCGTATGCGCCGAAAGGAAGCTAATATATGACCCTGTATTTTCAAAGGTGGTCACCGCAGTGTGGGCAATAAACGGTGTGGCTTAATTACGGTGGGTAAATATAAACAAGGCCCCCATGATGACCACGAAAACAACAATACTGATGATGTTTTTATATTCTTCCATACCCAATTCCCTGAAAAGACGTCTAATGATGAAATGGTATGCCTGTGTGATGGTGAAAGTCAATGCGCTGAGGACGGCGTTATTTCAGGGAAAGGAAAGAGATCGGAGGAAAGGGTCTTGATTTAGGCCGCCCGTTTTTCGTCCGGGACGGTTTTCTGTTTTTTATCGGCGGATTCGTTTCTTTTGATGTAATACAGCCCTGTTAAAAAAGAAAAAATGGGAAGTCCGATACCTAGAATAAGAACAATGATGGCAGTGTTCATGGGGTTTCTGCTCACTTATATCTTATGTGGAAATTTCGGGTGGATTTACTGGAAAATTGAAATCACCCTTTGAGTTAAGTGTACCCGATCTCTCAAACGATGTCTGGTGTGCCTTTAAAGCGGCGCTGCCCGGTAAGGTCTGGGGCAGCGCCGCCGGAATAATACAGATGGGTTCGGAGGGGCGGGGTTTTTATTCTTTAAGGCCAGGGTAGTCCGTATATCCTTTTTCGTCCCCGCCGTAAAAGGTATTGGGGTCGGGCGTATTGAGCGGAGTGCCCTTTTTAAAACGGGCCGGAAGATCCGGATTCGCAAGAAAAAGCTGGGCATAAGAAATCAGATCAGCTGTGCCGGACCCGATGGCGGCCTCGGATCGCTTTAGATCATAACCGGCATTGGCGATATACAGGCCGTCGAAGTTTTTCCTCAATGCCGGATAATCAAATGTTTCGACGGATTCCAGCGTTTCAACAACGTGGAGATAAGCCAAAGGGCGCATACTGAGCTGCCGGGCCATAAAATTAAAAGTCTTTTGCGGGTTGGAGTCCGACATACTGTTGAAGCTGCCACCGGGAGAAAGTCGGACCCCGACACGGTCCTCGCCCCAAACGTCGATAACGGCGTCAGTGACAGCGAGCGGAAAGCGCGCCCTGTTTTCGAGGGAGCCGCCGTATTGGTCTTTCCGGTGATTTGTGCCGTCTCGAATGAACTGATCCACCAGATAGCCGTTGGCCCCGTGGATTTCAACGCCGTCAAAACCCGCTGTCAGCGCATTTTTAGCACCCTCCCGGAATTGCGCGACAATGCCGGGAATTTCGTCGGTTTCAAGCGCACGGGGGGTGACAAAGGGCTGCAAGCCCTCATAGGTAAAAGATTCCCCCTCAGGTTTGATCGCCGAAGGCGCCACAGGGAGGCCGCCGCCCGGTTGATATGAGGGGTGTGAAATGCGTCCTACGTGCCACAATTGTAAAAAGATCAGCCCTCCTTTTTCGTGGACAGCCTCTGTAATCTTTTTCCAGCCCTCAACCTGTGTTTTACTGTGGATGCCCGGCGTCACCGGATAGCCCATGCCTTGTTGGGAGACTTGTGATCCCTCCGTAATGATCAGGCCGGCCGAGGCCCGCTGCGTGTAATAAATGACATTCATGGCTTGCGGGACATTGTCCGGGGCCAGCGCGCGGTCGCGGGTCATGGGGGCCATCACCATGCGGTTTTTTAAAGTATACGGCCCCATTTTAATGGGTGAAAACAGATTGGTTGAAGTGGATGAATCCTGGGGTGTACTCATCGTGGTTTTCCTCCTTATGAAAGATGGATTTACATCAAAAATAATACAACAAGGAAAGCTGTAAAAAATCGTCATCTCGAAGATCATAAAAAAGTGTGCGGGTATTCTGCTGTATAAAAAGGTTGCCTTCTATTTCAATTTTCCAATGATCGGTAAGGCGGCGTCCGCCTTCAATACTGAGCATTTTAGATGCATGATCCAGATCCTGAATCACCCCGATGAGTAATTCAGTACTGGCCATGTCGTTCACCGCAAGCCGAAGACCAAACATGAAATCGTTTTCAAAGGGTGTTGTGGCCTTGTCCCCGCGCGTATCATAGAGCCATTCTGCAATTGCGCCCAGATCCATTTGCGTTTCAAGGAGGCCGGTGAACGTGTATTCGAAACCCCCGGTCCAGGCTTCAAAGGACTCCCCCTGTCCGGTGCGGTGAATGGCTTCCAGTTTCCAGAGCCACTCCTCCGTGACCCATTGAAGTTCCACTCCGGTTTGTCCGATCTGTGAGTAAAAAGGGATAAGAACAGGATTTCCCGATGCATCCGTCCCCGGTAAAAATGTGGGCTCCCGGCCTGTGCCTCTAAAATAAGAGAGGGCCAAATCCACATAATCAAGGGTCTTTGCGTAACGGACGGCCAGGTCCAGATGATGTTTTTTAGCGCTGCTTTCAAATCTTGCCTGATCGGTATCGATCGGAATTGCGCTACGCAGGCGGCCTTTTCGTCCGGGGAATGTGCGTTCCCGGAAATAGGGGAGGATAAAAAAATCAATGATTCCCCAATCTCTTAACATGGAGAAATTAATCATCGGCTGACCCAATTTTTCTTCTCCATCGGGCAGTTCCACGAGATCGGTCTGGTTAATAATATCCACTAAATGTTGAGATTCCGTGACGCCCCAAAAGATTTTTCGGATACCGATTCCCAAATCAAAGGCGCCGGGATACCAGAGAAAGTAGAGCTCCCGCACATCAGTGTGCGTCCGCTTGGCATCTGCGCTGTCGAGCCGGTAGAAAGGCACAAAAGTGAAACTGCTTTCTTCCCAGGCGTGGTGATATTCCGGCTGGGCGGAAAAGGCAGCCTGCTGCTCCCGCTGACCGGGGTGAAGGGCATCATTAAAAAACAAACGCCCTTCAGCCGAAAAATACCCTGACCATTCGCCTGCCTTCACGCTGGCGGGGATTTGCAAGGCGATGAGGAGGAAAAGTATAGCCCATTTTTTCATCAGAGAATAGACTCACCGAGCCCGTTTGAGGCTGTTTTTATTAAAATCCTGATCACTAAGACCGGTTTTAAACTGGTAATTTTTCCAGTTTAAAACACTGCTTTTCTCAGTCTGGTGGTTAATCATTTCCATCCGGTCTGCCCGCCAATATTGACCGAGGTATTGTTTATACTCCAAGTAAGTCAGTGTTTTTAAAAGGGCATTTTTCCGGTCGTAGAACACAATTTTTAAAGGAATATACTCTTTCTGGTCGTACCAGACTTCTTGTCTCGTGTAGCCGGAATTGGGATCGACGGGATCACGTTCAATGACAAAGGCGGGTTTGCCGCCGATTTTTTCATCTCTGAGCCAGCGATAGGTGAATTTTTCTACTTCCTGACTGGTGATGTCTTCATAGGCGAATTCACTGCCCATGAAGGAGCCGGACTTATTGGATGAGCTGATGCGTTTTACCCGTTTAAGCGCGGGTAAAAAGAGCCATTGGTCATCGTTTTTAACTTTATGGGTAAAGCTTAAAAATGCCGTTCCCTTTACGTCTTTCGGGTTATCGAAAATGATCAGGGATTTGTCTCCATCTCCGGGAACTTCCAGGGTGCTGTTGCGGATAATGCGCGTGCTTTCTTCACCTTGTTTGTTTTTTAAAACCATTGTGAGTTCTGCGGTGAAATCATGAAAGCCGTCATCGCGTCGGCTCACTTCCTGGGCAATTTCCAGCCCTTTCTCTTCCGGAGTTTGTGCAAAGGACGTTAATGAGATGAATACAAGAGAAAGGGACACAAAAATAAGGGGCTTCATACTGATCTCCTCAAATTTTTAAATTGGATGTTCAAGGCTCACCGTTTGATTTATACGGCCTTTTCCGGATTTTGATGCCCGGTCGTGGCGGCAGGAGAAAATGTGGTTTTTTCCGATTTTTCGATGTGCATCAAAATCGGTGGTAAAAAGAGAAAGTCGGCCAACAATGCAAAAACAATGGTGATTGCGGTCAGCAATCCCATTTGTGAATTCAGGGTAAAGCCTGAAAAAGTCAGCACCAGGAATCCGGAAGAGAGGACAAAACTGGTGACCCACAGCGCTTTGCCAACATTGTGAAAAGAATAGCGCACTGCGTCATGACTGTTTGCATTTTTTTCTCGTTTGGCCCGCAAATACTTGCTTAGAAAGTGGATGGTATCATCCACAACGATACCCAGACTCATTGCGGCCACAATCGAGGTGCCGACGCCGATTTCTCCAACCATCAGCCCCCAAAACCCAAAGGCCATTCCCGCAGGAACCAGATTGGGAACCAGGCTGAGCAAGCCGATTTTAAAATTCCGGAATGAAAAAATCAAAATGCAGGAAATCAAAACCAAGGCAATGGAGGTACCTCCCAGCATACTTTTTATATTTCGTTCTGAAATATGTGAAAACATGATGGTGGTGCTTGCGCCGGGAACCTGCATGGAGGGCAGGCCATTGGCTTGGAGCCATTGCTGTGCTTTTTCTTCCAGTTCGATAATTTCATTGGTGGAAACGCTCTCCAATGTGACTGAAAACCGTGTGGCGGATTTTTTGATGTTAATTTGGTTGTTCAAATCCAGGCCGTAAGGCAGGGACAACTCGTACAATAAAAGGTATTGCGCTGATAATTCCCGATCGTCCGGGATTTTATAATAGTCCGGATCGTCACCGTGCATGTTTTTATTGAGTCTTTTCATGACATCGGTGAGCGAATTGACATGCAGCACGCGGGGCTGCGTTTTGTACCAATCGGAAAAAGCCTCGAGTTTTTCAAGATACTCCGGATTACTGACGCCCCCGGTTTCTCCGGATTCCAAACTATATTCAATCAGGTAAATTCCGGTGAGGTTGTCCACGATGAAATCGGTGTCGGTTCGAAAGGCGTAGCGTTTGTCAAAATAATTGACAAACTGGTCATTCAGGCGATTAAGCGGCACAGAAAAAACAAAGAGCAGCGTTAGCCCCAACATCCCCCATAAAAGCGGTTTGCGGCGATCAACGACAAAATCGGCAAAGTGGTCCATGAAATGCCCCTTGTTTTCGTCTCGGACTTTAACGCGAACCGGTAAAATTGACATAAAAGCCGGTAGAAACAGGATGGAATAAATAAAAGCGGCCACGACGCCAGTGGCCACCATGTTGCCAAGATCGTGAAAAGGCGGGGCATCACTGGTGTTCATGCTTAAAAAACCAATGGCTGTGGTGACAGAGGTCAGAAAAACCGGCTGCAGGTTTACCCGCATCGACTCAATGATGGCGTCATTTTTGGATTTACCCCGGCGCATTTCCTGCAACATCGTCACCAAAAGATGGACGCTGTCGGCGACTGCCAGCGTGAGAATAATGGTCGGGGCACTGGCCGATGGCGGCGTAAAAAGGATCCCTGACCATCCTGCAAGGCCGACCGCGGTTAAGGCAGAGAGGCCGATGACGAGTACAGCAGCGACTGTCCCGGAAATTGATCGCAGCATGAACCCCATCGTAAGCATCAATACAAGGTACATAATGGGGACCAGGCTGCCCATATCGTCCTGACTCGCTTCAGAAAAAGAATTGTTCATCATGACCATTCCGCTGAGGTAGACCTTGATATCGGGGTGTTCCGCCTCAAGATCCAGTGCCAGTTCACGGACAAAAGCCACGACTTCAGGGACTTCCTCTGTCGTTTTTCCCGGAAGGTTGATGGTGACATTGACTCCGGTCACATGGCTTTCGGTCGAAATAAGCCGATTGACCAGCAAAGGCTCGGAGAGCGCGACTTCTTGAATTCGATTCAAATCGGCTTCTGAAAGCGCTGAGGCATTTTTTACAAGGTCTTCGACAATTAATTCATCTTCATCCGCCCAGGTGTGCTGAAAGTTGGTGATTGAATCGACCCGAAGTGAATATGGGATTTGCCAGGCATCCTGGGTCAGTTTTTCCACGATGGCCAGGGTGTCTTGTGTGAAGACCTTTCCATCTTCGGGAGCAATGGCAAAAAGAACATTATCATTTTTTGTGTACGTGTTTTGAAGGGTTTCGAAGGCCTGGAGTTGGGGATTATCTTTTCCGAAAAATACACGGTAATCCGTCGAAAACTTTAAAAACCGCCCTCCGCTGCCCGCTGCGACAGCCGTTATAATACTGATAATGACAATGAGCCACCGAAACTGGATCACCTTTTTCCCTATTGCGGCACCGTCCATCTTGTCTCCTTAGTGATGTCGTAAGCCCAAAACATCAGACTGAATAATTATTAATGAATATATTGTAAAATATTTACTATTCTTCAAAAAAAATTAGTGCTTTGCTAAACCCTGTATCAGTAAACGAACGACATTTTTCGCTGCATGTTCAAGCTGATCTAAACGATGATTGTTCATCATGACCAGGGGTGGATAATAAAAATGAACCATGGCAAACAGGATGGTTTCTGCTTTTGAGGAAACATCCTGAATATCAAAGGTTTCCTCCTGAATGCCTTCTTCCAGAATACGGCCAATAAAAGCCAAAAGGGAGGCCTGATGCTGTCGAACAATGTCTTTGTGTTCTTGAGAAATAAAGGCGACTAGTTCGAAAAGGTGTTCATCATTTGCGCAGATATCATAAGTGTAATGCAGAATATCAATGAAAAATGTTTCAAGCCGCTCACCCGCAGAAAGTCCGTCTCTTTCCAAAACGGCTTCCCCAATTTGTTCTTTTTGATGCAGGCATTTAAGGGCAATTTCAATACCTATCTTTTCTTTGTTTTCAAAATAACGGTAAAGGTTGGCTGCGGACATATGACAGTCTTTTGCAATTTCGGCCATCGTGGTTTTACCGAAACCGTAGCGGCGAAAGCGGGTGTCTGCGACCTCAATGATTTGTTTTTTAATTTCTTGCGCAATTAACATCCCCCTCAAGATACGTAGTTAATAATGAATATTCAATATAATATTCATTATTAACTCTCAAATATTGAAATATTTCAAATAATATGGCCATTTTTTATGAATTGGAGTGACAAAAAATGACTGAAAGAAATGATATTTGGAGGATTCTGTTTATGGGGGCCTGTGTAAAAAAAAATAAGTTATTGAAAAATAAAACATTTTATATTATGCGTGACTGGGCTGGCATGAAAAATGCTTTATCTTGATCATATTTTATCCACCCATCATATGAGGACAATGTTGAAAACGATGTATGCTCGAATAATAAAAAATGATCGCGGGTTCACACTGATTGAATTAATGATTGTTGTTGCCATTGTGGGGATACTGGCTGCGATAGCAATCCCGAATTATTTAAATTACCAGGCACGTGCGCAACAAGCTGAAGCCAGAACAAACCTGGGGGCGATTTATCTGGATATGACGGCCTATTCGATGGGAAACATCAGTCCCCCGCCGGCGGACGGATTTATAGGGGCGTCTTTGGATGTCATTGGATTTAGCAGTGAAGGCAGTCCCAGGTACAGCTACACCCTCACTGTTGTTCAGACGGCCACCTTTGTTGCATTGGCGCAAGGCGGCAGCGGGCAAGTGAACGGGGATCGGTGGACGATCGATGAATCAAGAACGTTGACCGATCTTGATCCTTCCTTTACGAACTAAATGGATTCGTAAAAGCCCAAAGGGGGTTCATTTCTCTAAGTACGAAATCCCCTTTGGGATACAGACATTTCTTGTTTGTCTTTATTTAATGCGGATCACTCCTGTTTTATTCGTAACCCTCCCGAAATCAAATACAAAATACATGCATTGAAAAGCACCAGGCCCCAGGAAATCAGGTAAGTAAAACGAAGCCAAATCTCGGATTCCAGAAAAGCTTGCGATAACATCCCGCCCCAAGGCAGTGTGAACAGGCTAAACCAGAGCGCACTCTCTCCGGTTTGATCTGCCCCGGATTTCCTGCCATAAAAGTGGACCGCAAAAATAAGACCGGCCAATAAGATAAAACCAAGGGCAAAGTTGCGCCCGGTTTTTGATTTTTGAATGTAAATCACAGAATGTCCTCAAACAGTCGAAGCCTTATGGTTCATTCTACAAATAGACAGGATGAAAATCTATCTTTTAGGTATACAGGGGCAGGTGTTTGTTTACAAATCCCTTTTAATATCGAGCGTGAGGCGGCCCCGGTTGTTTCCGGTCAGCGATATCGGGGTTTTGTAGGTTCGATGTTCGAGGGTAATTTCCAGACCGATTTCTTCTTGAAAATAGTCCAGGATATCAAAATCCAATGCGAGGGTTTTTAGCATCGACTGTATTTCTTGCGCGTCCGGCCATGTGCCCTGGCTGCTGTAATGTGTCATCAGAAAAA
Source organism: Nitrospiria bacterium (assembly GCA_945787655.1). GTDB lineage: Bacteria > Nitrospirota > Nitrospiria > SBBL01 > JAADHI01 > JAADHI01. The sequence continues at coordinate 14,159 of CALZIJ010000012.1, forward strand.
ATTTGATTTCGTGCGCATGTGAGAGGGTTTGTGCTTCAATACTGTTTTGAAGCGCACGTTGGGTAAAGCCGAGTTCATCCAGATAGCGTTGGGCTTCCTGAATGCGTTCAATCTTGTCTGTGTTTTCGGCGAGGATTTGCCGGAAGAGTTGATTGGCCCGCTCCACGGGTTTAAAGATGTCTATCGGGTTGGCGGAAAAACGGCCCATTTCCGTAATCCGGTATTTTGCCTCAAAAAGCGGCAGGCCATAGCGGATCTCATCCCGGGCCAGTTCAAGCCACTTGCCCGCATCGGGGTGCAGCCTTTCAATCGTGGCAAAACGTATGGCGGCTGCTTCAAAATGTGTTTCTTTCTTGAGTTGCTGCGCTTGATCGTAAAGGGTTTTTGCGGCCAGGTTTTCGGGTTTTTCTGCTTCGATTCCATTTGTGGGTTCAAGTTTCAAACGCATGCGATGTGCCGCCGTTGTGCCGACATGTTCAAAGGCGCGAAAAATACCCCGCCGATTCATGTCGTGCAAGGACGTCGCGGCAGTGGCCACATAAGACACCTCGGCCAAGTGGAGTGTCATGCTGATTTTGACCAGCTCGGCCGCTTCCACCAGGGAAACCTTGAGGGTCAAAAGCCCCACACCCGGCCCTTCTTTATCCGAAAAAACAAAGGCCCCTTTACGGGTGAGTTCGGCCAGGGCGGCATCGACTGCAGCCGACTGCATTTCCGTCTTTGAAAGCGGGAACCAGTTGTCGTTTTGAAAGTCGGTCGACAGCCGAACATGGTGGGGTGCGGCGGTGGCCCGGTTTGGAAAAAGAAGCAGGAGCATAACAATGAAACTTGCAATCCCGGTTAAATATTTGTTTGTTGAATGTCCGCCATCATCGATCGTGGTACTCCTTTTGCGTCGTCTTGTTATTAGTATATCTGATGAAAGGGGTTTTCACTTGATTTCCGCAGCCGGGCAGGACAGTAGATGTATTCCCTTGATCGCAACCGTAAAAGTGCCTTGGGCGGTTTGGCGGGTGCGATTGCGGATCGGGAGAAGGCTTTGGCCCGGTTTACAGACCTGGGTCTGGCCGAAGATCAGGAACGCGCCGAACGGGCCATCGCTCATTTTAAAAACAGAGCAGAATAAGACAACGGTTTTTCTGCTTTTAATCAGAGGGCGGCGCTGCGCTGGGCAGTAAAGGTGTTGATCAAAAGGCTTTGATCAGTTTAAAACGCGGGCCGGTGTAGTCCGCTGTTTCGAGGGTTTCGATAAACATGGTTTTGGGCCGGATGCAGAGGGTGTAGCGGCCATAAAGGGCCCGGTAGACGACGTGTTCTTCCTCGGTTTCCGTGTGCACGGCGACCCCGATAACTTCGTAGTCCTTTCCTTTGTAGTGGCGGTAGATACCGGGTTGAAGGGAAGCCATTTTTATAAGCCTTCGAGTAATGATTGTTTCTTTTGCGTGTATTCTACTTCGGTAATTAATCCTTCGTCCCGGAGATGTTTTAAGGTCCTGAGCCGTTCTTCCAGGCTTTTTTCGGGATGTTGTTTAAGCGGATCGGATGTCTCTGTGCCGGGAAGGGGGAAATTCGTGTAGTCGATAACGAGCCATCGGGGATCGGAGCCCTCAAGACCTAACATATTTTTATAACTGCGGTGGGCCATGCCCCGGGCTTCGGCCAATGAAAAAGCATATTTCCCTTTTTCTGTGGGGCGGATATTCATTCCGGCCCGCGACGGATGACTCCCTTTTCTCAGAGGAACCTGAAATTGATTCACACGAAAATGAAGCTGGTTGTCTTTAACGAGCAGGTATCCTGTTGTGGCGGATACCTTGGATGAATTTAAGGGGAGTGTTTGATAAAAATTAATCCGTTCATCGGGGTTTGCTTTTAAAAGGGCGTCAGAGAGCTGACGCGCCACTTGTGGAACGGTTTCAGAAGAAAAAAGGTGACGAAACTCTTTTTCGGAGAAAAAGGACATTAACATGCCTTTATCCGGGGTGATTTTAATTGCGCTCAAAATCTGTTCCAGGTCGGATGGGTTAATTTGGGCGGGGTGATTGTAGGGGGGGGTAAATTCGGGTTGTGCAGGCACCGGGTTTTGATCGAGAACGACAAGAAAGGTGTCTGTCTCGTGAATCGTGCGTTGCAAGCCAGTCTGACTTGCGCAGGCACTGAGAAACAGAAATGTGAGTAATAAAAGGGATTGTCTCATGCCGTCCTCCATGTCCTTATTTTGTAATGATTTTTTCATTATTCCGGGATATTGTAATGAGAAAGAACAGATTCTTCAAGCGTGTTCAAATTGTTCCACCCACATCAGTGTGGCCCCGGCCACGGTAATGGGCATGACAAAAAAATTTAATACGGGCACCATCAACAAAACCAGGGCGGCCCCTCCGAACCCTAAAACCAGCCATTTTTTTTCTCGGACAATTTTGCGTTGATTCGAGAACAAAATATCATGATTGGCCATCGGGTAGTCGATATATTCCAGAGAAATCATCCAGGCGCTAAACACCATCCAAACTAAAGACGCGGCGATATTAACGACAGGAACCCAGAAAAGAAGAAAAAAGGGAACTGCGCGAATAAGGAAATAAACAATCTTCTGTATTTCAGCAAGAAAAGAAGGCCAGAGGGTGAATAAAAATTGTTTTAAATGGAATGGCTCTTTTTTGAGGGCGCCCTTGATTTGCAATTCTATCCGCTCGGAGAGCAGGCCGTTAAAAGGCGCGCTGATGAAGTTTCCGAGATGAATAAAGGTAAAAAATCCAATGATGGCCACTGCAATGGCAAAGAGCGGCCAAAGCAGCCAGGACAGCCAATTTAGAGATTCTGGCAGCAAACGGAGAATTAAATCATTAAACTGCCCGGCCCCGTAGACGATCAAAACAGAAAAAAGCAATGTGTTCACAAGGAGGGGAACGATCACAAAGGGCCGTATGGTCGGCCTCATGATTATTGCAGCTCCTCGAAGTAGATAGTTTGCCCCCGTAAATGGGTTGTTACGCATGGGTGTCCTTAAATAAAAAGCGTGTTTTATCTGATGTTTTCATTTCAGAGTATAGCCTGAAGCGGCCCTGAAAGTCCTAAAAATTCTAACGGAGCTTAAAGCCAACAGAGGTTAATTATGCCGAACGATGAAGCTTGAAAACAACCACAATGTATGTTGTAAATATTCATTAACTTTAGCGTGAGTTCTATACTCAAGGTATTGATTCTATTGAAAGTAATCAAATTTTAGCGTGTGATTCATCTTGCCAAGTATTCAAACCCGCGTTACTATATAAAAAGAAATACGATCATTGATTTGGTGTAAAAATCGGAATATTCCAGTTTTACCCATTGCTCAGACTATGACTAATTTTCGGTGGCATAATACATGATGTTGTTTGGAGGATTTGATGGATAGGGAACTCTCAGAAGCGGTGAGCAAAGGAAAGATCCTCGTCGCGATGCCAAAACTAAACGATCCTAATTTTCGTCAGACTGTGATTCTGCTTTGTGAGTATGGGCCCGATGGCGCCTTGGGTGTGGTTTTAAATCGACCGACAGAAATGGCTGTTTCGATGTTAATGGATGGGTTTCATGATGAAAACGGAGAAAAGAAGGTCTATGCCGGCGGTCCTGTGGCCAGAAATGGCATGTTGATTCTTTGCCGGAGTGAAGAAGCCCCTTATGACAGTCATAGTGTTTTTGACGGCGTTTTTGTCCCGAAGGATCTTGAAAAATTAAAAACCCCGGGATCCCTTGGCTCCAGTGGAGAAGTCCGGTGTTATCTCGGATATGCCGGATGGGCGCCCGGCCAACTGGAGGTGGAACTTTCCGAGGGGGCGTGGAGTTTACTGCCCTCCGATGCCACATTGGTTTTCGATGCGGACCCCTCTTTCTTGTGGTCCCAAATGATGCGCAGACTCGGAGATCGTTGGTCCTTTTATGCGACAATGCCGGCAGACCCCAGCTTGAATTAAACAGTGTTATATTCGTTCGACTTTCTTTTTTAGCCAGAATAGATTATCTTCAGCGGAACGTATTCTCAGTTTGGCTCGGGATCCCGTATGAGATATCATCTGGCCTTTTTTTTCTTGTTTGTAGCGTTTATTTTTACCCCTTCGGGTTTTGCGGCGGAGTTTTATTCCTGGCTGGATGAAAGGGGTGAGATCCATTATACAGGCGCCCTGGCGGATGTGCCTCAGCGTTTTCGAAAAGAAGTTTTAATCGGCCAATTTGAAGAAAAAGGAAATATTTCCTATTCGGTCGGTTCCGTGAAGGAAATCGAAGACCATCGTTCATCTCCGGTATTTCCTTTACCGGAAAAGGGGCTGTCGGTGGACCCCGCCTCTCCCAAACAATATAAAATTCCATATTTGGACCGCGAAGGCACTGCGCGGCGGGTGATCATTGATGTGACGTTTAATGATCGTGTGACGGTCCCTGTTTTATTTGATACGGGTGCATATGAAACCATTATTTTCCCGGATTTGGCCGATCAGCTGAATTTGTTTGATCAGGACACCCCCGAACTCTGGGTGGCCGTGGGAGGCATTGGCGGGACTGCCCCCGCCCTTCGAGCGGTATTGGATTCCATGAAAATCGGGGATTTTAAAAATACTTTTGTCCCGGTGACGATTACGAATTCAATGTCAGATGATTTCAAAGCCATTATTGGGCTGGACTTTATTTCCAATTACACCGTGGAAATTTCACCAGTAGAAAAAACCATCGTTTTTGAGGAAGTCAAACCCGATAAGCCCCTTTACGGCGGACACGATGAAATTTGGTGGCGAACCTATTTTACAGAATTTGAATCTCATCGGAACACCTGGCGGGCATGGCGTGATGCCCTAAAAAGGGCACTGCGGACCAACGTTTTTAATCTACGTTTACAACAGAATGTGGTGAAAGAGGAGCTGGTGATTTCGAATTATTATCTGGGCGAATCCGACCGGCTTTTCAGTCAATTAAACCGTTATGCTAACCAGCACGCGGTTCCCGTGGATTGGAGACGGGAATCCCGCCAAAGAAAGCCCGAAAAGAAAAAGTAAGGAGCTCACAGATTATTGCCGCATGACCTGTTTGTCGTTGAGCAGGGTCAGCCGCCATTCTTCCAGCTTTTTCTCAATTAACGGAGAGGTGTGAATTTGCGGTTCGGAATGTGGCATTTCTCCTTCGTCTTCCCAGTCGCTTACGATTTGTTTGGCTTTTAAAAAAGCTTCGACCAAGGGGGTCGAAGGGTCCATGGCGTACTGAAAAAAAGCCCGCCCAAAATAGGTCATTTCTGAATCATCGCCACAGCCAAAGGAGGTTCGGTCTGCGCGGGAGGAGGCAATGATCATCGTGTGTTCGTCTTTGAGATGCTCAATGAAGCCCCCGGAATAACAGGCTGAAATCGCCACCACTTTCCATTTAATGCCTGACTCTTCTAATATTTCAGAGAGTTCGTCCGCAGGTAAATCCACCAAGGGTACGCCGCCTAAGGAAACAGAGAGTGTATGTTCTTTTGAGCCGTGGCTGGTTAAATATAAAAACAGCACATCTTCTTCCACATTCATTACGTTTGCAAAATATTGCAGTGCGACACGCAAATTAATCACACTGGCAATCGGGACTTCGTGGACGATCGAGGGGTGATTGATCAAAAAGAGCGTTTTATTGGACAACCCGAAACTGGATTCGAAAAGGGCCGTCGTATATAGGGCTTCGTTCATAAAGACTTCTTGATGGCTGTCTCCTCCAAATGAAATGAAATAAAGATCCGTTACGCCTTCCCTCGATGTTTCGATATGGCTCATGGATTGATTCAGCAGTTGGTACTGATAGTATAAAACCACTTCCGGGTTAAGAATGTCCCCATTTTTTGCATCCTGAGTCGATTGCGCGTCATCATAACGGCCATGGTCCCATATCCCGGTCAGCGTTTTGGTATCGCCCGCATCATCTTTAAAGGTCAAAATCCCGTTACCGTGGAAGAGGTTTTCTTTAAACGCGCCGATATATTTGTCTCCGTTGTCCCGAGTCAGCATTCCGTAACCAAAGAAAGTGCCTTTTTTAAAATCCCCGGTGTACTTTGATCCGCTCGCAAATGTGTACACCCCTTCTCCTTCGAGTAGACCATTGGAAAATTCGCCCTCATAACGGTCCCCATTGGTGGTAACCAGCGTTCCCTTTCCGTGCGGCCGCCCTTTTTTAAAACTGCCTTCGTAAACAGAGCCGTCTAAAAGGGTCATTTTGCACGATGTTTGACAGGAAATGGGCGACGCTTTTTGCGTTGGGAGAGAGGCACACGCTGAAAATACAGGGAAAAAAGCGATAAAAAAGAGGGCTTTTGAGAGGGTTAATCCTTTCATAATGGAGACCTCACCAGGGTGGATAATGCTTCATTCAAGTATATCAGGAGATTGTTAAAATGGGGGATGCTCCCCAACCTGCGTTATCTGAAGGTCAGGGTTTGAATTGTCAACAGGGAAAAAATTATGCGGAATGGGACGGCGGAATAAAAATGGTGCCGTCTACCATTTTCATGCGGCGGTCTGCCTGGTTGGACAGTTTTTCATTATGTGTCACGAGGACAAAGGTGGTTCCCCGTTGTTCATTGAGTGTTTTGAGCAGGCCAAAAACCTCATCACTGGTATGCGTGTCCAGGTTGCCTGTGGGTTCGTCGGCGAGGATCAACCGGGGTTCCAAAACCAGTGCGCGTGCTATTGCGACCCGTTGCTGTTCTCCACCTGAAAGTTCCCCGGGTTTGTGGTGCAGTCGGTGGGAGAGTCCCACGGCATCCAGAAGGTCGGCGGCGGCCGCTTTTAGTTTTTTATGGGACATCCGCCGAATTTGTCCGGGCATCATGACGTTTTCAAGGGCGGTAAAATCATGCAATAAATGATGAAATTGAAAAATAAAACCGATTTTATGGTTCCTGAATTTTGCCAGTTCGATGTCTGATTGTGAAAAAAGGTCCACGCCTTCGAATAAAATTTTCCCGGAACTTGGACGATCAAGTGCCCCCAGCAAGGTTAACAGCGTGCTCTTCCCGACTCCGGAGGCCCCCACTATGGCGAGCATCTCTCCTTTTGAAATTTCAAAAGAAACACTTTTTAATATGTCCAGATGCTTGCCGGCCATGGGAAAAGATCGGCAAAGGTCAATCACTTGAATCATGGCGCAGTGGTCCGATTTCAACTTAAGGGTCGACTATTCATAACGCAGCCCTTCCACAGGAGCAAGCTTGGCAGCCTGCCAGGAAGGGTAGAGCGTTGCCAGCAAGGTAATGATAAATGCGGATCCGCCAACGAGCATGACATCGATGAAATGCAAGCGCACCGGCAGGGTACTGATATAGTAGACATCACCCGGCAGTTGATAAAAGGTTTGCAGCATAAAACTGATGCCGAGGCCTAATGGCAGTCCGAAAGCCACTCCAATGCCGCCGATAATCAGGCCCTCATAAATGAAAATACGGGTGATTGATTTTCGTGTGGCGCCCATCGCTTTTAATATGGAAATTTCCCGCGCTTTTTCAGAGACCGTCATGGTTAAAGTCCCCACGATGTTGAATGATGCGACTAAAATAATTAACACCAGGATGACAAACATCATGTCTTTTTCGAGTTCCAGGGCTGAAAAAAGATTCCGATTGAGTGATTTCCAATCCTGGGCCTGATAGGGAAAACCCAGTCGGTTTTCTATTTCCAGGGAAATTCGATCCGCCAGAAAAATATCATCTACCTTGACCTCGATGCCGGTGACCACATCGTCCAGATTAAAAAATTTCTGGGCTTCCGTAATCGAAATATATGCCAGTGTGGAATCATATTCATACATGCCGGAATCAAAAATACCGACGACACGGAATTTGCGAATCTTGGGTGTAAATCCGCCCGGTCCGCCCAGCGATTGTGTGATTGATGCCCCTTCTTTTCCAACAGGAGAAACAACATGGATCGTTTCGCCCCAAAATACGCCCAAACGGTTTGCCAGCTCTTTGCCGATCACGATGCCCGGCAGCTTTTTTTTGTCATCACCGGCCTCTGTGGTGGATTTTTTTTCCTGTGAGTCTCTGGATGACATTGGCGGCGGGGTGTTAAGGAATTCCAGCTCCCCTTCCACCATGTTTTCTTCCAGCTTGGTGACCTTCCCTTCATGGGCCGGGTCAACCCCGCGCAATACGACGCCAAAGGCATTGGACGGGGCGGAAAGCAGGACCTGTCTGAAAATAAAAGGGGTGGACGAAACCACATGTGGCGTTTTTGTGATTTCGTCCATGAGCTTTTTATATTCCGCAATATTGTCGCGAGTCCGGTCCCGAACAACAATATGAGATGTGGTGCCTAAAATTTTATCTCTGAGGTCTTCCTTAAATCCAGTCATCACGGCCAGGGTTGCGATTAATGCGGCCACCCCGATGCCCACCCCGCCAATCGAAATTAAGGTATTGAGTGAAATAATCTTTTTTCGCTTTTTAGATTTGAGGTAACGCAGGGCAATGTAGAGTTCGTAGGGAAGGGTCATATTAGTCTGTTTCTACGGGCGGAGCGGGCGGGTTGGCGACCGGCCGCATTTGAGGAAAGAGAATGACATCACGAATGGAGTTCTGATTGGTCAGCAACATGACCAGACGGTCGATCCCAATCCCTTCGCCCGCAGTCGGGGGCATTCCGTATTCCAGGGCGAGTAAGAAATCCTCGTCCATTTCATGGGCCTCTAAGTCACCGGATGCTTTTTGCACGGCTTGGGCCTCAAATCGGCCACGTTGATCTTCAGGGTCATTCAGCTCTGAAAAGGCGTTGGCTATTTCCCGGCCAACAATATACAGTTCAAAGCGTTCAGTGAGCTCAGGCTGGCCCGGTTTACGTTTGGCCAAGGGGGAAAGCTCTGTTGGAAAATCTGTGATAAAGACCGGGCCGATCAATCCGGGTTCCACACCGGCTTCAAAGAGCTGCTCCCACATTTTGCCCAGTGACGCTTCTGGTTTAAGGTCCAAATTTCGGATAAGCGCGCTGACCTTTTTCTTGTCTTTTAAATCGTCCATCGAAACCTGAAAATGTTTTGAAATGGCTTCAACATAGGGCAGGCGCTGCCAGGGTGGCGTCAAATCGATTGCCTGCCCCTGGTATTCAAACTGGAGGGAAGCGATTGTTTTCTGTGCAATTTTAGAAAATAGTTCCTCTGTAAGGGACATCATGACGTTGTAGTCGGCGTAGGCCATGTAAAATTCGAGCATGGTGAACTCGGGATTGTGGATGGTCGAGATTCCTTCATTTCGAAAATTCCGGTTGATTTCAAAGACCCGCTCAAACCCCCCGACAATCAGGCGCTTAAGATAAAGTTCAGGTGCAATGCGAAGATAAAGGTCCATGCCCAAGGTATTGTGATGGGTAATAAAAGGCCGGGCTGCGGCCCCGCCCGGAATGGGATGCATCATGGGTGTTTCAACTTCCAGAAAGCCCTGCTCGACCAGGAAAAGACGAATGGTGTTGATGATTTGGCTGCGGGTTTCAAATACTTTTTTAATTTCCGGGTTGGCGATTAAATCGAGATACCGCATGCGGTATCTCAACGCGACATCGGTCAGGCCATGCCATTTTTCCGGAAGGGGATGGAGTGATTTCGAAAGAAAAACCAAGTCTTTTGCTTCCAGCGTAAGTTCGTCCGTTTTGGTTCGAAAGAGCCGTCCATTGATACCGAGGGTATCTCCAATATCCAGTTTGTCGAAAATGGCGTTCCCGGTTTCAGTTAAGATATTTTTTTTGAAATAAATCTGAAGTTGACCGGAGGCATCCCGCAGGTGGGCAAACGCGGCTTTTCCAAAACGTCGCAAAGAAACGATGCGTCCCGCGACCTGGAAATGGATGTTTTTTGTGTCTAAGTCCGCTTTTGGGGTGCTGCCATACTGCGTGGTGATTTCATGAAGCGAAGTTTTATCTTCAAACCGGTTTCCGTAAGGTTCTATCCCGATTTCCCTTAAGGCCGACACTTTTTTTTTCCGTTGTGCGACTTGGCTATGTTCTTCGCTCAAAAAATACCTCCTCAAAACTGGCGAATTCAAAATGATGAATTATATGAGAATCTTTGTAGCCCGGTCAAGGAACCAAAATAATCTTACTTATTATTAAAAAATATATAATTTGTATGGATATTTGGAAAGGGAAAGATGTGTTGTTGAGTGAAACAGCATTTCGGGATATACTATAATTTGAACTGTTTGCCGCATCATAAAATCTAAAGCTAAGGGGAGAAAATAATGAATTCAAAAAAAGTGCTTGGTGGGGGAATTTTGTTGTTGGCTGGCCTGGTTTTTTCTGCCGGAGTTCTCATGCCGTCCGGAATTTTCGCAGAAGAGATGATCGCTTCTTCGAAAGACAATAAAGAAGATCCGCATGCCCGTTTCAGGGATGGGTCGATGGGCGGGATGAGCGGGATGAGCGGGATGAGCGGGATGATGAATCCGCATGCCAGTGGTTCTAAAAAAGGGGGACACCATTCCAAAAAGGGCGTGCATTCTCCTTTCTCGGTCATGGGGCTTAAAGAAAGACTGGGACTGGACGAATCGCAAACCAAAAAGATAAAAGCAGTCATTTCGGATTACCGAAAAGGCTCTATTACAAAAAAGGCTGAGTTAAAAATTGCACAGCTTGAATTCGACGAAGCCGTCTCGGAAAAAGGGTTTAGTGTGTCGGATGTAGAAAAGAAAGCCATGAAGCGGGAATCTGCCGCAACTGCGCTCACGATGGTTCGTGTTAAGGCCTTGGCGGGGGCGAGAGAAGTCCTTTCCGATGAACAATATTCTAAATTCATGGGCATGATGGCCCATCGGATGAGCCGCCACGGTGGAAAAGGAAAACACGGTGGACATGGATTTGGCATGCACGGTAAAAAAAGCGGACATGGGGGTTCTTTGCATGGTGCAATGAAGGGGCACGGCAGTTTTGGCGGTCATGGAAAAGGCAGTATGATGGACCGGCACCATGGTGGTGGAAGCCCGCATGGGAAAATGGGAAAAAGCGGATCGGAAGACTACGACGAATAAACCCTTAGAGGGATTGTGTTTATAGACAAAAAAGCAAGGTGTTGAGGCGGAGTCGGAAAAGGGCCTATGCCGAAGGGGGGACTCGAACCCCCACGGGGTTGCCCCCACTAGACCCTGAACCTAGCGTGTCTACCAATTCCACCACTTCGGCTTGAACAAGCCGCTTTATACCAGATCATATTGACAGGGTCAAGGATCTGACAGCTTAAGGGGGAACAATCATGAGCGAAGATTTTGACTACGATTTGATCTGTATCGGGAGCGGTCCTGCGGGCCAACGTTGTGCCATTCAGGCGGCCAAAATCGGCAAGAAAGTGGCTGTGATCGAAAAGCGTCGATGCGTGGGCGGCGTCTGCCTTGAAACCGGGACGATTCCTTCCAAAACATTCAGAGAAGCGGTGAATGCCTTCATCAGCCAGCAAGACCGATCGGAAGGTTTGGGTTTTAATCCGAGATCCAGAGTCGAAGTGTCTCATTTATTACGCCGGGTCAATTTGGTCATTCAGCAGGAGTCCGAAGTCCAGCAGGATCAGCTTCAAAGAAACGATGTGAATATCATACTGGGGAAGGCCAGTTTCCAGGACGCGCACCACGTCATGATACAAACGGACAGCGGAAACCGGATTCTCAGTGCAAAACAATTTCTGATTGCGGTTGGAACGCATGCCGCAGTGCCTCCTGACATCGAACCCGACGGAAAAACGATTATTCTGGCGGACGGGATTATGGATATGGCCTCGCTCCCCCGTACGATGGCGGTGGTTGGCGCCGGTGTCGTCGGGATTGAATACGCTTCAATGTTTGCAGCTTTGGGTGTACAGGTGACGGTAATCGATAAGCGCGACCGGCCTTTGGGTTTTCTGGATTACGAAATAATTGATGAGTTGATTTATCAAATGCGCCGGAAACGGGTGACCTTCCGTTTGGGGGAGGAGGTAACCCGTCTGGAAATTATTGAGCAGCAATCAAAGCGGAAAGGGTTGATTCGTTTGGAATCCGGAAAGCATATTCTCGCGGACTTGATTCTCTACTCCGCCGGCCGGATGGGTGCAACCGGGGCGCTTAATTTAAAATCCACCGGCCTGAATGCTGACAGCCGAGGCCGCCTGAAAGTGGATGGTCAATACCGGACGAAGGTGAAACATATTTTTGCAGCGGGAGATATTATCGGTTTTCCAAGCCTTGCAGCCACCTCGGCCACACAGGGCCGGCTTGCGGCCTGTCATATGTTTGGCATTAAAAGTAAACCGATGGGCGCCAATTTCCCTTTTGGAATTTATTCCATCCCGGAAATATCCATGGTGGGTGCGACGGAAGAAGAATTGACGAAGGATAAAATCCCCTATGAAACCGGGATCGCGCGATATCAGGAAATCGCCCGCGGGCAAATTATGGGAGATCATACCGGTTTGCTTAAAATTATTGTGCATCGGGAAACCGAAAAGCTATTGGGGGTCCATGCCATTGGTACAGGCGTGACGGAACTCATTCATGTTGGTCAGGCCGTCATGCAGTTAAACGGTAAACTGGATTATTTTATGCAAACGGTTTTTAATTATCCGACCCTAGCCGAATGTTATAAAGTGGCCGCCTTGAATGTTTATAACAAATTACATTACAGCCGTTTGAGCGAAGCGGTCTAACCTTAAAAAGGGTTCACAAACAAAGCCCCTGCTGGAAACAGCAGGGGCTTTGTTACACTAGGTCTGTTAAATTTATTCTTGATAAAGTGCATTCACTTCAGAGGCGCTTAGTGAACGGCCAAAGAAGCGAATGTCGTCCAGATAACCCTTGAAGCGTTTTGTCACCAAGCCGTCTGGAATATCAGCCGGTGTGTCGTCTTGATCGACACCAAAAGTCCAAGGTTCGGAGCCAAAGGTAAGACAACAGACACCATCATGACTTAAACTCCGGATGAGTACCCCATTAAGATAGAGGCTGAATTTTTCAGCACCAGGGGTGATGTCTTCATCCGAAACCACGCCGACGACGTGAACCCAGTCGTTCAACGTCATCAGAGACTGTCCGCTCCCAATCGGCGCTTTGGCGGGATTGCTTTGTCCGGCGGTGCCGCCGGTGTCATACATCCAAAACTTGGCCACCGCAGGATTACCCCCGATCGGGTTCCCATTCGCAATGCTGTCCCAAGCGTAAGCCAGCACCCCTTGGTGGCGAATGACTTCCGGTTTAATCCAAAAAGACCAGGCAATCCCTGTTCGCGCTTCTCCTGAAAATACAGAAGGAATGGACATCTGGGAACTCGCATTGGTCGTCCCATCCAGATAAAGCGCGCTTTGAGAGACATTCGAACGATCCCGCCCATAGGTGAGTAAAGGATTTACCGACCCATGAACCCCATTCCCGCTGGCATCCAATAATCCGCCATCCAAAGGAAGGTAAGTGCGTTCAAACATTTCTGCCGCTGTTAAAATGCCTTCGAGATTGTCTTTCACGCCGTTGCCGTTGGTATCCGCGTGAAAGGGGTCGGTGCCCTTCGCAAACTCATCCGCGTCATTTAAGAGGTCGTCGTCGGCATCGGCCTCCAGCGGATCGGAAAACACCTTACGTGTGATGGTCGTACTCAGTGGGATTTCAAACGCCGTTTTAATTTCATCAAAATCCGAGCGTCCGTCGTCGTCTGAATCTCGGTCATCATCCGAGGTGCCGTGCAAAAATTCCTCGCGTGCGCCCAATCCATCCCCGTCCACATCCTCGATATAAACAAGGTGCAGCACGTAGCCCTTGCGCAATTCCAGATTGTCAAAATCGTAGGCTTCTTCCAGATTGTCATAGATTTTTGCTTCTCGATCCGCGCCGTTGTTGGTCGTAAACACGTAGAGCGCCGTCCAATGGCCGCGAACGTCTTTATCCGTGCCCACGCCGCGCACGCTCAACAAACCGTTGTGCGTTTGCGTGGGACTGCCGTTCCATGCCGCAGTTCCCGTGGTGTAGGGAATTTTAAGGATGTCTTGCATGGCTTCGGCAACGGTGATGCGTTTGTTGTTGAAATCCGCCGTCGTGGCGACAAAGTAGCTTTCCTTCCGGCGGCTGTCTTCCTTTTCTGCGCGGGGACCGAAGTCAATCACGACCGTCGCGTCCTTGGCGCCGATGTCGGTCAGGTTTTGCGTGAAGGAGCGCCCGTCTGCGTCTTTCGCCTGCCAGGTCGCGGCTTCCAAAATGAGGTTGTCGGAGTTTTTAAGCAAGTCGAGGGTTTTGCCCAGTGACAAATCCCGCCGGAAAATCAGCGGCGCCGGGGTGCTTTTGTTTGGCTCGATGTCGATTTCGGGGAAACTGCCGAAAGAAGTATCAAAATCCAGGTTGCCGATGACGGACACGGTGGTGGCGTCGCGTGGATCCGTTTCAAGCGCGGAAATGCTCAGGTTTGTCAGCGTCACGACCTGAAAGCCCTGGTTTTTGACCTTGAGTGTGAGTGCGATTTCACCGCCGGTTTGCGTCACGCTCGCGCTGGACGTGGCCGTGACGGATTTTTCATGGGCCCGCCGATTTTCAACTGATTGCGACTTTGTCCACGAAAATGATTTTTCCCAACTCTCGGAAACCGTCGCGCTGTAGCTGCCGCCGAAATTATCCAGAGAAAACTCGATACCCGAGGTTCCCGAGACCTCAACCCCGACGCTTTCGGTGCTGGTTTGACTGGTGGTTGTGGTCGTTGCCGTCTCCGAGGACATCGTATCGGTATTGCTGATCGTCTCTTCTTGCGTGTCGGTGTAGTTCACGCTGATATCGGGCACGCTGGTGAGCTCAAAGCTTAACTGCGGCACATCCGCAATGCGGGGATTGAATTGGAAATTGTTGGTGTCGGGGTCAAACGCTTTGGTGACGACTTCGTCATAATCTGTCAGGTTGTCCCCATCGGTGTCTTCGTCCACGATGGACGTTCCCAAAAATTTCTCGTAACAGTCGGGTAAACCGTCTCCGTCCGTGTCCGGGCCGCCGCAATCCAGGGTGGTTTTGGCGGGAGTGCCGCCTCCTCCTCCGCCGCAGGCGATCAAAAAAAGAGTAAAAAAACAGGGAATTATCAGCTTAAAAATAGTGTTCATTCTCATTTTGTTGTTCAGCTCCTCAAGAAAAATAGAATATATTATAAAATTCTTACTAATATATGCGGTCTGGGTCTCCGAATCAATTTTCTTTTCAAAAAGGTGGTTTCGCGGTTTCTCTCAGGGTTTTATTAAACTTCAAGATATTTTCCGACAATGCCTGCGCGGGTGCGGATGTCCATTTTATTCATGATGTGTTTGACGTGGGCCTTTACGGTGTAAAGACCGATCTCAAGTTTGCAGGCGATTTCCTTATTTGTCAGACCATCCTTCATGTGTTTGAGGATGGTCATTTCCCGTGAAGTGAGGGCATACGGTGTTTTCTGGGAGTCAGGATCAATGCGTTTTTGACATCGGATTTCGACCATGACCATTGTGTCCATTTTATTTTGAGAAAGTCCGTACATCAGAAAACCTCGAAGAGCAAGGGTGTGATTCCGAAATTGAATAGATGTTTTTAGTCCGGTTTTCGTTTGGAGGGCTTGTGCAATCACTTCCTTGCGAAAGGTTTTGAGAAAAGACAGAAAGCGCTTTGATTCTGCCTGGCCGACAGGATCGTGAGTTTCAACCTCAAGCAATCTTGAGATTTCGAGGGAGGCGGCCCCAACAAATAGAATCTTATTCCTTTGGCCGATGACCAGCACGTCCGGAACCTGCTCCTGTCTTTCTGGGTGACTTAAATAAATTGTCGCCCTCGGAATGTCAGTGACTCTGGAGACTTGCTGTGTAAAAAAATGTAAAGAAGACGTCTTTGGTTGATCTTGTTTTGTTTGCATTTTATGCATGTTTTGACTCCTTTTATGATGAAATGGAGGGCATACTTTGCCCTGTTTTTGTTACTCGGAGTCTAAAGGGATTGAGCGGGAATAACGGTGATGTGGCTTACGAATAACGTGTGATTGTGATCACAGTGCGCAGAAAACCTTGAACACGGTATATTGCGACACTCTTTACAAGAGGGCAGTTTTTATTTGTGTTCACAGGCCCTAAAGCAGGGAGTCTGCGAGGGTGTCGAAATATTGATGCAGGGATTTATGGATAATCATTTTTCGCCCGTCGTTTACGATATGGCCCTGGGCTTTTAATTCATTGAGAATCCGCGTGACAGTCTCTCGCGTTGTTCCAACCATGGAGGCCAGGTCTTGATGGGTGAGGCGTTTGGAAATGATGCGTTGTCCGGACCCCGTGGGTGTTTCACTGGCTTGCGCGAGCATCAACAGGGTTTTTACAACCCGGGCGTGTACATTCAGCAGGGCGAGGTCCCCCAGTTGGGCATCGGTTTTTCTCAGTCGTTTTGAAAAAGTGGAGAGAAATTTGGTGAGCATGCTCGGGGCTTGTGTGATGTGGTTTAAAAAAGCGTCTCTTTGAATGACAAGAAAGCTGGATGCCGCAGTCGTGACGACACTGGCTGATCTGGGTTCGCTGTCGAAGAGCGACATTTCACCAAAAAAATCCCCGCTTTTTAGAAAACTTAAGATATATTCGCGGCCGTCCGATCCGAGAATGGCTATTTTTACCTCACCGGACAAGATTAAATAAAATGAATCTCCCGGATCATTTTGAAGAAACAGCACATTGTCTTTGGGGTAGGAACGGGTTTTTGAAATCGCCAGTAAAGCCCGCAGCTCTTTTTCTTCCAGATCTTGAAAAAGCGGAACGGATTTGAGTGATGTGACGGTTTGTTTGGGTTCCAACGTTATCCTTGGTTTATGGGCTGTCTATTATAAATAGACCTTCATATTGTCTCTCAAAATATGAAGGTTTTTAAGATCAGTTTCTTGGAGTTCTGTTTTCAGGGTATCAAGATAGCGCGGTTTCATGTGATAGGCGTAAAGTGGTAATTCAGGTTTCCCGATTTTTTTAAATTCCCGTACAAAAGTGTTAGGCGTGAGATGCTGTGTTGTTTCCGCAAGATTCTGCAGTGCATTTGGAAAACTGACTTCTATAAATGCCGCTTTTAATGCAGGTTCGCGGGCGGCGCATTCCCAAAGTTGTGTGGTTTCCGAGGTGTCCCCGCTGTAAAGAAAAGCCCGGCCTGCTTCGCGGATGATGAATCCGGTGCAAGGTACGGTGTGGTGCACCAAAATTGGGGTGATCTCCAGGCCTTCCACCGAGAATGCGTCGCCAGGTGAAATGACCTGCATTTTAAAAATAGGCCCCTGGGCGTTAAAGATTTTTAGATGATCAGGCCAAATTTCATCATTAAAAAGGTGGGTTTTCAGGCTGTCGATCACCTCCGCGATACCAAAAATGGTAATTGGGTGCTGCTCTGTTCTCCCCGCCAGGTTTTCCAGAAGCGACGGCAAGCCTTTGATATGATCGGCATGGGTGTGAGAAATCAGGATGGCCCGCAAGCCTTGTTGTGCCGAAAGAGAAAGGGCCGTGGAAATGGTTCCCGCATCAAGTAAGATGGTTTGATTGATCAAAAAACTACAGGTGCGCCGATGGAGCAATTCGGCCCCATGACACCCCAGGACATGAATTTCCACTATACATTCTCCTGAAGCTGGGGGGGCGAGTTTTGAAAATAGAGACGATACCGATTTAGAAAAGCCGTACTGATTTCTTCATCACTGCCTTTCAGTTCGGGTAAAATCCCTTCAACCCGATACATTGGGTAGGCCTTTCCTCCCTTGGTGGTTACCTCTCCACGAAATTCACATTTGAAAAAATCTTTCACACGGGAATAGGTGCGTGCGGAAAGATTAATTTGATTGGGCAGGCCGCTCGATTCCATGCGTTTGGCATCGTTCACTGAATCACCCCAAATATCAAAAGAGAATTTCTGGATTCCCACCACGCCTGCGATAACCGCCCCCGTGTGAATGCCGATGCGTATCGACCAGTCATTGGCATTTTCCTGCTGTTGTCGGCTTTTAACGGCATGAATCATTTCGAGCCCTGCCGATACCATATCCACAGGATGTGCGGGATTTCTGACTGGCAGTCCCGCCACGCACATATAACTGTCTCCAATAGTTTTCAGTTTTTCAAGCCGGTAACGAGTCACGATCTGATCAAAGGTGGTGAAATAATCATGCAGCTTTAAAACGAGTGCATCGGCGGCCAATTTTTCTGTAGATGCTGTGAAGCCCACAAAATCTGTAAACATGATGCTGACATCTTCAAAATACTTGGGTTCGACGATGCCTTTCGTTTTAAGTTCGTCTGCCACCTGGCTTGGCAAAATATTCAATAAAAGGGATTCCGCTTTTTCGCGTTGTTTTTCGACTTCTTGATGGCGTTGTGCCATGTCTTGATTCGCTTTTTGCAAGGCCGTTTGTGCTAAAAACAGGTTTTCTCCCATTTGATTAAAGGTTTCCGATAACTGCCCGAATTCATCTTGTGTACTAACGGGAATCCGGTAGTCAAGCGTTCCGCTGCCAATTCGGTCTGCGCCTTTTTTAAGCTGGGTCAGTCCTTTCGAAATGGTGTTCGACGTAAAGAATGCGATTCCCATTGCCAGGACGATAGAAAGGGAGAAAATACCGGTTGTAATCCAATCCGTCAAGCGGACCGCATCATAATAATTTTGCATTGCGAATTCGACCCGTTTTTGCTCATCCTGATACAGTTGGGGCAGCATTTGTACCATGAGACGTGTGGTAAAAGGATCGGCCCGAACGGCGAGCTCCATGATGGCCTGGGTATGATTGACCCCAAAATTTTCGTAGAAGACCCGCCAGGACTGGCTGAGTTCACGATACATTTTTTCAAAGGCCTCGATTTCAGCAGAGAAGGCGGGGTCCGAGAGGTTATGCAGGGTGTTTATTTCCTTGGAGATGGTTTCCGTCTGTGTGCGAAATTGCTGTATTTGATCAGGGCCAAGGCCTTCAGAGGCCACTTCGGCGACCACTTGACTCAAGAGCGTGACCTGCTTTTGGAGGTTGGTGAGGTTTTGCTGAATCGACGAAAAAAGCAGTTGCCTGGAAAGGGCCTTTCTCAGGGTTTCAACCGATGTGCCGCGTTTTTGATTCCCCCAATAATAGACGCCAAGGTTCAGACCGTAAAGCAAAAGGATGACCAAAAAAGAAAGCCCCAGGCGCCGCCGGATTTTCATAGGCAAGTATCAGTGCAGTGGGTAACCATTTTCCCCTGGCAAACGTCCATCGATTTTAATGAGTTTCAGGCCTTTCGGGATTTGAGCCGCGTCTACAAAGGTGATGGAACCGGGAATCAGGATGACCAGTTCGAGGGCCATTTCACTTGAAAAAACCACTTTTGGTCCTGCGGTGACTTCGGCCCGAAATATTTTGGAAATCCAATACTGGCGGAATTGGGCTTCACTCATCTGATAAAAGGTTTTTAGCATAATGTCCCTTTCCCGAGCGACAGGAGCACGGATTAAAAGGGTGATGCGCAGATCCTCTGACCAGTATTGACGGTTTCCGAGGAAAATCTTCCGGGCTTCTGGAAAGCTGAGATTGTCGATGGGAACGGCCGGGTGTGCGACCAGGGCAATGTCGGTGGAGGCCATTGCCCTTTGACTGAAGGATGCCAGAATCAAGCCTGTGAACAGGGCTGCTATCCAATATTTAAAAGGTGTCTTTCCTTGTTTCATCTGTCCCTTATTTAGAATGTAAAACTGATTTGTGCAAAGCCGCTGTTTATTTCAGAGGCGCCCTTTTTTTTCTGCCTGCGGTATTCCAATTTGATTGCGGCGAGTGTTGTCAGATCATAACGGATTCCGGTTATCGTGGTTTTTTTAAACAGGTCAAGGATTTCAAAGGCCGGGTCCGTTTGATCGATATCGCTAAATTCGAATCGTGCATAAGGTTTTAAAGCGGCATGAAAAACCGGCACCCGGTATGCCACTTGAATATAAAAAGCCTGATGATAGAAAACCTCACCCCCTGCTTTGGCTTTATGGCGGATATTTGCCCCTTCGAGAATGAATTCCGGGTTTTCCTTATTCCATACGATATGTGCAGCAGTGATCATTTCGTCAAATTCCTGGCCATCTGTTTTTGTGATTCGATCACCATAGACTGAACCGCCGAATTGAAGCCCAAAAAATCGATCCGGTTTTGAAACAATATTGATTAACCAGGCCGGCCGGTTGTTGATATCTCCTGCATCGCCCGCACGGCTGATAATTTCTCCCCGTCCATTGCCCACGCCGAGGTGATAATAGAGGTTCAATTCCCCGGAAGGCAAGCTTCCTTCCAGTGTGCCGCCCAAAAAATGGACTGGAATAAAGCTGCCAATCATTTGGGGGCGCCCGATGCTGGTTTGAAGCCAGGCGCCATGATGGAAGGTGTTGTTCCACCAATTGATGGGAGTATGAAACCGCCCCGCGGAAATTTTCAGTTGGTCCCCCTGGTCCAGACGAATGATACTGCGTTCGACCTCAACATTAAAACCCGATGCAGTCGGCTCTCCTGTGCCGGCATCTTTTCGGGGAGTCATGGAAATTTCAGCAAAATAGCTGACTCTTTGAGAGAGTGCCGAACTGAAATGAAGAACAAATTGTCCTTCCCGAAACCCAGTGGATTTTCCAGGCGCATCGGTTGTCGAAAAAGTAAAATCTGTAAACCCGATCATTTTGAGGGAAGGGTAAACAGGTTGAATCTTGGCCTTTAAAATGTCTTGTTGGAGCGTCTTTTTTTTTGCTTGTTTTTCCAGGTTTTCAATGCGTTCGAGCAAGGTCTCCATATCGGTGTGCGGGCCTGCCTTTTCCGCTTCCGGGGGTAAGCCGGTTTCTGCGCTTCCTTTTGTTTCGGGTAAAAAAAGAGAAAAAAGGAAAAGAAAAAGAATTGATCTGAAAACTATCGATGCGTTCATGTGGTAAAAGTATGTTTAAGTATCCGGCGTCCCCGTGCAAGAAGGAAATTCAGGCTGGAGGATAAAATTCAGATTTAAACTATATGTGTTTTGGTGCAATGTCAAGCAGGGGTGCTTTAAGGGACTGGTTTTTGTGGAGAAGGTGGAAATTGAAAGAATTCAATTGGCTTTTTATGATTCGGTTTCAACAAAGCCGCAATTTTTATCATTGCATCGAATTTTGGTGCCTTTATTCCGGTCATATTTTTCGACCATGAAAGGGGCCTGGCATTGAGGGCAGGGTTTTGCGACTGGGCGGTCCCATAACGCGAACTTGCAGTCCGGGTAATTGGTGCA
Source organism: Nitrospiria bacterium (assembly GCA_945787655.1). GTDB lineage: Bacteria > Nitrospirota > Nitrospiria > SBBL01 > JAADHI01 > JAADHI01. The sequence continues at coordinate 35,348 of CALZIJ010000012.1, forward strand.
GGCAAAAAAGGTTTTGCCGCGTTTGCTGCGTTTTTCCGTCAGCGCCCCCGTACATTCTTTTTCCGGGCAGTCCACACCGAGGCTGATGGGTTCGGTGTGTTTGCAGTCCGGGTAACCGGAGCAGGCCAGAAACCGGCCAAAACGTCCGGTTTTATTCATCATGGCTTTCCCGCAGATCTTGCAGGCCGTATCGGTGGGGATTTCTTTGGCGATGATCTCGATTTTTCCTTCTTTTTCGGTAAATTCTTTGGTGTTTTTACATTCGGGATAACCGGAGCAGGCCAGAAAGCGACCAAAGCGACCCCATTTGATGACCATGGGTTTCTGGCATTTTTCGCAAACCAGATCAGTCGGCTGCTCTTCACGTTTAACATCCCGCATTTGAGTCTGGGCTTTTTCAAAATTTTTGGAAAAAGGATCATAAAAGGTTCTGATCGATTCCGTCCAGTTGGTCCGTCCGGCTTCCACTTCATCGAGCGCCTGCTCCATTTGGGCGGTAAATTCAACATTGACCACTTTTGGAAAATTTTCTGTTAATAGATCGTTGACGGTATCGCCCAAGTCTGTGGGATAAAATCGGCCTTCCCGTTTTTCAACATATTTTCGGTCTTGAATGGTCGAAATAATCGAGGCGTAAGTGCTGGGCCGGCCGATGCCTTTGTCTTCCAGATCATGAATCAGCAAGGCCTCATTATAACGAGGCGGAGGCTGCGTAAAATGTTGCTTGGGGTCCAGTTGCTGCAAGCTGAGGACATCCCCCACTGCGAGTACGGGGAGTGTGGCTTCGTTATCCAGTGCTTCTTTGCCCCCTTCGGAGCTGGACTCTTTCCCTTCGGTATACACAATGGTAAACCCCGGAAATTTCAGGACTGAACCGGTCGCCCTGAGTCCGAGATTGTTTGCCGAAATATCCACCCGAGTGACATCAAACAAGGCCGGGCGCATTTGGCTGGCGATATAGCGGTTCCAGATTAACTGGTACAGGAGAAACTGATCGTTAGTGAGGTCATTTCGTATTTGATCGGGGTCGCGTGCCAGGCCGGTGGGCCGGATAGCTTCGTGGCCTTCCTGGGCACTTTTTTTGCTTTTATAAATATTGGGAGACTCAGGGACATAGTCCTGCCCGTATTTTTGACTGATCCAGGTCATGGATTCTGCCTGAAAGTCGGGGGAAATACGCACCGAATCCGTTCGCATGTAAGAAATCAGTCCGACAGCGCCTTCTCCGGAAATATCAATCCCTTCATATAATTGTTGTGCGAGCATCATGGTTTTTTTCGGCGTGAAATGGAGTTTCCGCGCGGCTTCTTGCTGCATTCGGCTGGTGATGAAAGGCGGCGTCGGGTTTCTCTTTCTTTCCTTTTTCTCGACTTTGGAAACGGTATAGGTTGCTTCCTGAAGCTGCGTGGTCAAAGCCTGGGCTTCAGATTCGTTCTGTATTTTGAGTGCTTCGTTGTCTTGTTGGACCAAGCGTGCGACAAATGGAGGCGGTATTTTCCCTTGCAGGGTGGCATCGATACTCCAGTATTCTTCAGGCACAAAGGCCTGCACTTCTTTTTCCCGCTGGCAAATAATCAACAAGGCAACGGATTGAACACGGCCTGCTGAAAGCCCGCGGCGGACCTTTTCCCAAAGCAGCGGGCTGATTTTATATCCAACGATCCGATCCAGAACCCGGCGGGCTTGCTGTGCATTGACCCGGTCCATGTTAATTTCGCCCGGAGAAGACACCGCTTCCTTAACCGCTTTTTTGGTAATTTCATTAAAGAGCACCCGGTGGATGTTGGGATTGATGGGTTTGAGTTCTTCCGCAATATGCCAGGCGATGGCTTCCCCTTCGCGGTCGGGGTCCGGCGCGAGAAAAACCTGTTCTGCCGCCTTGGCGGCTTTTTTGATTTCGTTTAAAACCTTACTCTTGCCTTTAATGACAATGTATTCAGGCTGAAACCCTTTGGCAATATCGACTCCAAAGCGGGACTTGGGAAGATCCTTTAAATGGCCAATAGAGGCCATCATTTTATATTTTCGGCCCAAGTATTTTACAATCGTCTTGGCTTTTGCGGGAGACTCAACGATTACGAGTGAGCGTTTAGTCTGCGTTTTGGCGGCTTTTTTGGCCAACCTGTCCTCCTGTACTCTGACAATCTTGCTGTGAAAGCGGTTGAAATAATATTCAACATAGAATATCTGTTGCGATCCTGCGTTTTATCTATTTTATACTCTAATATAATATTGTCCAGCTAATTGCCGGATAACGCCCTTCAGTTCAAGTGTTAAGAGGATTCCCGTGACCTCTGAAGCCGAACGCTGACTTTCTGAAATTAGCAGGTCAATATGTTTCGGTTCCAGCGACAAATGATCAAAAATGTGTTTTTCTTCTGCCTCAAGCGCAGGTAAGTTCGAAACGGGAATCTCGTTGTGCTTTGTATATTGGGGGCAGATTTCTTCAAGGATATCAGAAACTGTCTGCACCAATTTTGCCCCGGTTGCGATCAGCTGATGCGGGCCTTCACTCATCTCTGAATGAATCGGACCCGGAACAGCAAAAACTTCACGGCCCTGTTCCAATGCCAGCCGGGCGGTGATTAGTGAACCGCTTTTAAGTCCGGATTCAATGACCAGACAGCCAAGAGAAAGGCCGCTGATGATCCGGTTTCTTTTTGGAAAATTATGTGAAACGGGAGGCGTGCCTAAAGGAAATTCAGACAAGATCACGCCGTGTTCCGAGATATCGTCATAAAGTTTCCGGTGTTCCGGGGGGTAGACGAGATCTATCCCGCAGCCGAGCACAGCCAGGGTTTTCCCGCTCGCGGACAAGGCGGTTTTATGTGCAAGTCCGTCGATGCCTCTTGCGAAACCACTTACGATGGTGACGCCATGATCGGTCAGCGCACTGCAAAGTTGTTCTGTGGTGCGTTTTCCATATGGTGTCGGTTTGCGTGTGCCGACGACCGCCACGGGGAAAAAACTTGTGTCTGCCGGTTCTGTGCCTCCGGCCATCCGTTCCCAGTTCCCTTTTACATAAAGTACTGGGGGCGGGTCATAAATCGCAAAAAGCAAGGGAGGATAAGCCGGATCATCCAGTGTTAGAAGGGAAATATCCTGATTTTGCATCTTCTCAAGCTCTCGGTCTACGGTATCGAAATTGTTAAAGCCGTGGATTCCTTGAGCGACGTTCTCGGACATGCCTTCGACCTGTGTCAGGCTTTTATCTTGTGCTTCAAAGACCGCCTGAGGATGTTTATAGGCTTCAATGAGGCGTTTAAAGAGGATATTGCCAACCCCCGGAACCCGTTGCAGGGCAAGCCAATGTCGGTATGTATCCATGATTGTCCCTAAAATGGGGCTTCATTATACAGAAGGCCGTTAGACAGTCAAGCCCTAAAGCAATAGTTGATAAAGATCGCTTCAGAGCATTTATGAAGATGTTTCAATTGGAAACCGGGTTTTTTTATGTTGAATCCGGGGAGATATACTGTCTCTGCACGCGTGTTCCGATACCGCAGAGTATTTCATAGGGGTGTGTGTTGCCCATTTTTGCGAGGTCGTCGGCCCATATGGATTCCGAGCCTTCTTTTCCGATGACCGTGACCCAATCACCGGGTAAAAGAGAATCCACACGCGTGACATCCAGCATACACATATCCATACACACTCTGCCGACAACCGGTACGCGTGTCCCGTGTGCGATCATTATGCCGCGATTGGAAAGAGATAAAGGGTATCCATCCGCATAACCGATGGCGACGGTTGCAATACGGCTTTCCTGTTGGGTGATAAAAGTCCGGCCGTAACTGATCGGGGTGCCTTTGGGAACTTTTTTGACCGCAATCACGCGTGCCTTGATTTGCATTATCGGATTAAGGGGTATCGTCATTTTTTCAGTTAAAGGGGAATAACCGTAAAGCATCAGTCCCGGGCGGACCAGATTTAAGGATGCGGATTGAAAATGAAGGATTGCCGCACTGTTCGCCAAGTGACAGTAGGGAACAGACAAGCCCTTGTCTTTTAGTTGGGCAATGATTGTTTTTAGAATATCGAGCTGTGTTTCTGCAAAGGAAAGGTCGGCCAGGTCGGCTTCGGCAAAGTGGGTTAACATCCCTTCTATTCTAATCATTTTATGGGTCTGGACTTTTTCCACAAAAGAAAAAATCTGGTGGGGCAAAAGACCCAGGCGTCCCATACCGGTATCGACTTTTATATGAACTGAAATAGGCCGACCCCGCTTTTCTGCCTCCTGATTTAAGGCGGAAAGGGTATCGAGATCAAAAATAACGGGAGTCAGTTCATGTTGAACAAGTTCTGGTATTTGCCCGGAAGGGCTTCCCGTTAAGACCAGTATGGGCATCCGAATTCCCGCTTCCCGAAGTGCGACCCCTTCTTCAACAAACGCGACCCCCAACAGGTCAATTTTATGACGGCTTTTTTCTAAAAACCTGGCGACATGAACAGCCCCGTGGCCATAGGCATTGGCTTTCACGATCGCCAGTATAGAGCGACCACCGACGAGAGAACGCAGTTG
>CALZIJ010000013.1 GCA_945787655.1 Nitrospiria bacterium
GAAAGGAGGAGGTCATGAAAAAAACAGTTCTCATAATAGCAGTGCTCTTCATATTTGCTTCATCCATAAGCTGTACACAGTATCATGCCCGGGGAGCGGGGGTCGGAGGAACGCTTGGAGGTGTGGCAGGAGCACTTCTTGACGACTCGAACCGGTGGCGCGGAGGTGTCTGGGGGGCAGCGCTTGGCGCAATCGCCGGGGCCTCACTTACGGAGATTTCCATGCAGGCTTCGAGAGAGTCAGCACAAAATAACAGGCCTGTTGAGTACAGAACAACCGACGGACGCGGCCGGTATCAGGCTTACCCCGTGGACTTTAACGAACAGACAAAGTGCCACAAAGTCCAGGAACGTATATGGGAAGATGAGCGGATGATAAAAAATCAGGTGAAAGAAATCTGTGAGGGAGAGAGGACTGAGCAGAGATATTAACTTTAACTAAATGTATATGAACAAGGGTACCGCAGGAATGCAGTGCCCTTTTTTTTATTGAATTTTATCAGTGACCCCGCCGTAACGTTTCTCATAATCTCAAAATATTAAATACATATCTAGAAAATATTGAAAAGAGATATATAATGTTAGTATGATGAAATGATTAATCTTGGTACTCACAAAACCCAGTGGCTTGCAGTCTAATAAAATGCGAGAAGAGATATGCCATTTAAAAACAGACCATTTTAAAAACGGGAATGATTCATGACGAAATCGCAAAGCCATACCCTTCCGCGGGATCGTAAAAAACGGATCGTCACCGTCGGAAGCGGCACCGTGGAATATGTGCTCAAGTACAGCGGCGAAAAAATAGAACTAGGAAGCAAGCATGCCACGGAATTGACACTGCTTTACGGCGGCAGCGGCGTCAATTACGCCATGCGGCTGCTCACCGCCGGAGACGACGCCCTTCCGATTTTGGCCATCGGGCCATGATGAGCTGGGTCAAAAAATACAACAGGGGCTGTTATCGGCCTGTGAACAGGCGGGCGGCTTGCCCACGGTGGAGCGCTTTATCCGGGGGACGGAACCGGCGGCGTTCTTTGATCCAAACATCAAAACATCCAGCACAGTCATTCTCGTGCAAGGCACACAGCGGACCATCTTTACACAAACCCTTCAAAATGGGGAACACTTTATTGGCACCCTTGAACGTCGGATCAAGGATGTCTTTCAAAGCCTTGAGGATCATCCGGACGCCGTGATGATCGGGCATTTGCACAGCGACGCCAAGGGTGCAAGCCCGCATCCCGGCGAAAGCACAAAATTCATCATCGATACGTTTAAGGGGAAATCCTCGCTTTTCGCGAATTTCGGGAACAGTCAGATTGACCTGGGCCTAGATTTTTGGAAGGCCGACTTGCCCCACATCGATCTTTTTCAACTGAACCTCGAGGAAGCCAAACGTTTTTTTCCACCGGACTTACCAACGCGAAATCTCCGGCGGAGAAAGCCCGCCTGTGGAAATCAAGGATAAAAATTACGCCACAGAAATCATGTCCCTCATCGACATCGCCTTTAGCGGATAATGCCCTTTGAGTTGACGTCCGGCGTGTTCGAAACCCTTCAACACTTATTTCATCTCGACACCAACACTGATTTTTATCATAAAAAATAATGACTTAGATCATGACGGAAAATTAGACACCTCCTTCAATTCGTGAAACATACGGGTTTACATATTTTCCTGAAAACCTCAAAACCAACCCTTAAGAATCCTCTATGCCCATTGATTTTACACCAATATGGCGTGTTTTTCTCGATACCCCGCCCGACGAAAATCTGTACAGTATGACTTTTTGGAAACCAAATCCAGCAAGATATCAACACCTCATCCAGCGGCATCAAACATGCACTATCTAGTCACAATGGATGTCATTAAGCATCAAACAGGTTCGCATCATCATGAAGATCGAAACGATGCGATAGAAAGGGGGTAGAAAAATGAAAAAATTATCGATTACCCTGGTTATTTTCAGCATGATCATGGTGTGGGGAAGCCGCGCCGATGCCGTCCCGGTGTCGTGTTTTGTCTGCGGCAGCACCTTTTTGTCCGGGCCCGCCGTCGACGGCACGGTGAGTTATGCAGTCATTTCAGGTCAGGACTTTCTCAATGAACGCGGACATCACGGCATCGGGTTTTTCGGAGCGGTGCCTTCAGGCACCTTGGGCCCTATCATCAATCCCGCGCCCACGGATTTTGTCTATCTTTATCAGCTGTTAAATGACGGGACAAACAGCAACCAAATCTCTTCGTGGACCATCGGCGGCACCCTCGTGGGTAGTAATTCTCCGGGCGTGATTACTGCGGGGGGACGGCTTGAATCCACCTTGTTTGTCGATCCCGGAGTCGGCCTTGTTTCAGGAGGAACCGCGGGCGCGACCACCGGATTATCAGGGGCATCAGGGCAAGTGGATTTCATGAACGGGCTTGGCGGAGCGGTACCCACAAATCCCATCCTGCCCTGGGGGCCTTGCTTGGGCAGCGGCGCCAGCGGCGTCGATTGTTCCGACGGACAAGCGGATCTGCTGCCGTCATCGGTCCGGGTCACTAACTGGACGGAAGACCCGTCGGGATCGCTTTTGTCCGCGTCGTGGTCCAGCAGTGTCGTCTGGTTTTCCAGTGCTCTGGGTCCAGGATTGGGCTTTACATCCATCCAGGACGGCGGGACCGCGATCACCGGATTCGTTCCCGTTCCCACTCCGGAACCCGCAACACTGATTCTCTTTGGTTCGGGTCTCGTCGGGCTTTTTGCCTGGCGCTGGCGCAGCAAAAAAACCAATAATGTTTCATAACAGGAGTAGTGTTCCAGGCATTCAAGATCCCGGCTTCACCCCGATGATCAAGGTCTGAGGTGAAACCGGGATCTTTCATAATTAATCAGCTCCGCCCAGGTATTCATGTTTCACCCCTCAAACGAGGGGGCTTATTTTTCCGGCCCATTCAACAATCTCCCGGCACGCAGACGACCTTGCCTTCTTGAAGCACAACGAAGGGCATGCCGGGCGTGGTGTGGGCCACGGCCCAGGCTGCGCCGGTGGCGGCGATCCAGCCGTATTGCCGTTTTCGCCGCCGGGCCTCGGCATAGGTTTTTCTGCATGCAGCGTGCAGGGTGAGGCCGTCGCGGACGCGGGTTTCGATGCGCGCGGCCACGGCATCATCCACGATTTCCTCGCCGATGCCGGTTGCGGCAATCGCGGCGAAACGGGAGGCATAGTTGCCTGCGACCGTGGCCGTATCACTCACGCGGCCGGGGAACTCAAAGCCCCGCCCGCCGGTGCTCGATGCCGCGATAAGCCCGCCGTTTTTCGAGCGGATAACGCAACCCACCGTATCCACGCCGTCGATCGTGTAATCATACGCGCCCAAGGTTTTCAGCCATTGCCGGCTGCGTTTTTCCGTGAGGTTCCCATGAACCGGCAGTTTCATTTCCCGCGCCAGCAACTCTACTCCCGGCTGGGTCAAGACCCGCGCCCGACGCTTTTGCAACCCTTGGGCGAGACGGGAGGGATGGGCGACGTAGGGCACGGACATGACACCTGAAAACCGCTGGGCGCGGCCGTCCATCACGGATGCCGACAGGCGCGCCACGCCGTCACTTTGCAGGGCGCTGCCGACGCCCGCATTAAAGAGCGGCTCCAATTCCAATTGTTCAAGACACAGTGCGGCGGCGCGGCCAAGCGGCATGCCCTCGGCGAGCGACTTTGAAACCTGCCGCCCAATCTTCAGCAATGCCGTCTGCGCCGCTTGAAACGCGTTTTTTTTAGGGTCTTGCGGCCCGGCTCCGCCGTGAAGCATGAGCAGTGTGCCCGCATGTTCACCGTATATTGCTTGCATTGTCTCCTCTTAAAATGACATGCCGCTTACGACACCGTCTCCCGCAAGGCCTCAAAAACGGCTCTCGCGGTTTTTGCATTCATCGACGGGGCGGCTTCCAATTGCGCCAAAGTGGCTTCGCGGATGTTTTTGAGACTGCCGAAGTGTTTCAAAAGCGCGCGCCGCCGTACCGGCCCGACGCCTTCCACCTGTTGCAACGGGGTCGCGGTCATGGCCTTGCTGCGCACCTTGCGATGATACGACACGGCGAAGCGGTGCGCCTCGTCCCGCACCCTCATGAGCAAGTGCGTCGCCGGTGCGCCGATGGGCAGCACAAAGGGTTCGGGGAGGTTGGGGAAAAAGATGCGCTCATCCCGCTCGCCCCGTTCCTTTGCAAGCCCGACCAGGTCAATGGACGACAAACCGTGCTCCGCCAAAACAGGCTGCACGGCGGAGAGCTGGCCCTTGCCGCCGTCAATTAAAATCAAATCCGGCAAAGGCGTTTCCCTCCGTATATCCGCGCCTTCCCTGATTCGGAACCGGCGGGACAGCACTTCGGCCATCATCCCAAAATCATTCGCCCCTTCAATGGTTTTGATTTTAAATTGCCGGTAGTCCGACTTCTTCGCCGCGCCGTTTTCAAACACGACCATCGACCCGACGGCGCTCGTCCCCATGATATTTGAAATATCATAGCCTTCAATCCGAACCGGCAATTGACGCAGCTTCAAAAGCGCTTGAAGCTGACGCAACTCGGCTTCGCCCCCGGCGCGCGCCTGTTTTTGACCTGAAAGCCCGTTTTCCGCATTTTCCCCCGCCAAACGAATGAGGTCTTTTTTCTTTCCGCGCCGGGGAAAAAGCAAGCGCACCGGCCCGCCACGCCGGCTCGAAAGCCAGGTTTGTAACAGTTCGTCTTCTTTCAATGCAAAGGGGAGCAATACCTCACGCGGGACAGGCATGTCCTTGTGGTAAAACTGCTGGATAAATCCGGTGCAGAGCGCCTCGTCGGGGATCATCGCAACCTGTTCAAAAAAGAAATCCTTCCGTCCAATGACCTTGCCGCCGCGCACAAAAATGACATGAATCTCCGCAGTGCCAGCGTCCCTCGCCAGCCCGATCACATCCTGATCTTCAAGTGTAGAAGAGGTAATGCGCTGCCGTTCCAGGGCCCGTTCCACACGCTGGATTTGGTCCCGAAGCCGGGCCGCCGATTCAAAATCCAGTTCCCCCGCCCGTTGCTGCATTTGCGTTTTCAGATTTTTGACCAGCGCCTTGTCCTTGCCCTCCAAAAAAAGAATCACCTGCTCGATCATCTCCCGGTATTCGGCCTGGCTTTGATTGCCGGTGCAGGGCGCGAGACAGCGTTTGATTTCAAATTCGATGCAGGGCCGGTCGAGTTTTCCGTCAATTTCGATCGTGCAGTTGGGGATGGGAAAGATACGCCGCAGCAGGCCGACAATTTCCTTTAATCCCCCGCCCGGCACGTATGGCCCGAAATAGCGCGCGCCGTCCTGTTTCACTTTTCGGACTTTTTCAAGCCGGGGGTAGTTTTCCAACACAGGCAGCCGCAGCAAGGGATAATTTTTATCGTCCCGCAATGTGACGTTGTACTTGGGGCGATGGCGTTTGATAAGGTTGTTTTCAAGTATCAAGGCTTCCAGTTCCGAGCCGGTAACGATGGTTTCAAGATCCACAATCCGCGAAATCATCGACTCGATCTTCGGCGTCACGCCCCGCCCGGACTGAAAATAACTCCGCACCCGGTTCAACAAAACCTTCGCCTTGCCGACATAAAGCACCTCTCCCCGCTTCCCTTTCATGAGGTAGACGCCGGGCGATTTGGGCAGGGTTTCGAGTTTTTCTTTCAGATTCATTTTACGTGTTCATTTTCATTCGGATTTATCAAAAATCTCTTCATCAACAGTACGCCATTATACACCGCTTTGACCTTACGATTAAGTCCGTTGATTTCTATTTCATAACACTTTAGGATGGGAAAAAACAGACATTAACCTCACTGCCCCGCTTGCGATCAATGAAATCTTTTGTTTGATAGAAGTTTTGTCGTGAGGGTCAATCAAGAGAAAAATGCTTTATTTCGCTAAGTATTATCTGACAAAAATTTGATATTCACTGATTATATTTTCAAGGAAGCGCTATGGCACAATGGTTATTAAATCGGCTCTTTGACGCGAAAGATCCGCCGAAGCCCACCTTTGCGTTTCAAGGAACTATAAACTGGATGAGAGCGTTAGCTGAAATTGTTAACAGCGACGAGTTTAATGATGAGAAAATAAATGCTGTATACGGCAAAGTACAAAGGCGACCAGAAAATGCAACAGCTGATACGTTAGTTTTTGAGAATATGCTTATGGCCTATCATAACTTAGCTTCGTTACACTCGTTAGCTAAAGAGATCTCACATAAATATGATATCTGTCGGTCTGCCATAATATCTTGGTATTACGCTACTTATTTTTCTGCTAGTGCTATGGTCGCAGCATCTTCTGGGTCAAAACAAGAGACGCACGCGGCTACAGCGAAAGTCTGGCATTCTGATTTTGCCGAAAAAGGACTCTTGGTATATCCATTCAATCTCTACTTATCAACTCTAGTGCAGAAGGAAGTTGACTCTCAAGTAACTAATTATCGTGGCAAAAACTCCTTTGACTTAAATGTTTACGCTAGTGATACAGAAGAAGCCAAAGGGGCATGCCTTAGTTATTTAAAAGGAACAGCGAAATACAAAAAGTGTGAAGTTGAAGAACGAATTAAGACTTCCAGTCAATTCAATAAGATTGGGGTGGTTAACTTCAGGACAAAGGCAGCACGTGATTTACGTGACAACGAATTAAAGAAGGGACAAGTTAATTTCCTCTTCCAAGCATTTCGGTACCGAGGAAAAGCCAACTATAGAGACTCTGTTTTTTTGTCTTATGGAACTAACTATGAAGAGAAAATAGACTCATTCATCCAAGACCTACGTAATGTAACTGAAGCATTTATTCGAATGGCTTCCTTTTACTGTAAGAAAAGAGTAGCCAAAGGTGATTGGGATTTGTTTGTAGAAGACTTAGAAGAAAATACACGGTTATCGCTACCCGTGAGTACGATAAAAATATAACAAGACACTGCAGCTCTGCACTTCAATTTCCCGCTGAGTTGGACGTTAGGCATATTTTGATATGAACACAATTGAATACGCCAATTTCAAGCACGTAAATCCGGAAGACTTTTTTCAGGTTCTAAATGAACAACCGTTGAGAAAGCCCCTGATGGATCATGTGCAGTTTGATTCTGTCAGCATCAAAAAATGGATGGATGGGAAGATTCAAGCAGAATCTATCCCTGGCTGCCGTGTTCGAGCTGTATTGATAGATGGCGTACTCGCAGGCTGGTGCGGCATTCAGCCGTACGACAATGGGTTTGAAATCGCAATTATCATCTCCAAGCCATTTCGGGGTTTTGGTATCTCGCTATTCAAAACCCTGATGCGCTGGGCCAAGGAATTCGGACATACAGAAATCATGTTCCACTTGCTTGAAACTCGCCCGGAGTACAGGTTTTTGAAAAGAAAGGCTTCTAAAGTTCAAAAAACCACACTCTTGGGCCGAAGCTTTACGACATATGTTATATCCGTAGTTGAGTGGAACAAACAGGGTAATGCTCAGGTAATCGTTATCTTCTCAGGGCTGCCGAATCTGAGTTCACCCTTGCGGGATGTAGAAACGTTTCGCTTCAGCTGGCACGAAATAACGACGCAGCCCGGGGATTCTATCACCGTCACGCATACCATGAAAGATCGGATTATGAACTCCTCGACAAGATACTGCATAACGGCGAACAACCAAATGTATAATAAAAATATGAGGCCTTGTTTTCTTGCTTTACGCTGACTTATCCAGCTTAACTGTGCATCACAACGAAAACCATCATCCCGATACAGGAAATGCGAAGAGTCCGGTCATGTCATTCGTAAGATACATTCTTTTCCTGCTTATTATTTTTGGCCCCCTGCAAGTTTATGGCGGTGAACTCATCGACGCGGTCAAAGAGAAGGATTTATTCAAGGTCGGCCAATTAATTGAAGCCGGCTTGGACGTGAATGAAACGGAGCAGGACGGCGCGTCGCCACTCTGGATTGCCTCGGCCAACGGACAGATTGAAATTGTCAAAAAGTTGATCGCATCTCAGGCAAGGGTCAATGCTGCGACGCATGAGGGGGTCACGCCTTTGTGGATTGCCGCAGCGGCGGGGCATTTAGAGATTGTAAACGCCCTGATTCAGGCAAAAGCCGACGTGAATAAAGCCAGCCTCACCGGCGTCTCCCCGCTTTTTATTGCTTCGGCCGAAGGCCGGACAGAGATTGTAAAACAACTCCTTTTAGCCAATGCCAATGTCCATGCCAAAACCCGGGATGGGAAAACCGCCCTCTGGATCGCCGAAACCTCGAATCGCTCTGAAATAGTAAAAATCTTAAAAAAGGCCGGGGCAAAATAAGTTGAGGACACCCTGCAAAAGATAAAGATTTATCAAACCCGTTCATGACATCAAAGCAACCTGCGCTCAGCATTGCCCGCTTCGTTTAAAACCTCTAAGTCAATCTTACCGCAATCATTTTGATGAGGTGATTTAGGTGTAAGACATACAATTTAGGAATCACACGGCGTCCGCCTTGAACTTACGCAGCCGCAGGGCATTGGTTACGACACTGACCGACGAAAGCCCCATCGCGGCGGCCCCCAAAATCGGGGAAAGGCGGATGCCCCACAGCGGATACAGCACACCCGCCGCGACAGGAATGAGCACAATATTGTAAATAAAGGCGAAAAAGAGGTTTTGCTTGATGTTCCGGATCGTCGCACGGGAAAGCCGAATCGCCGTGGCGATGCCGTGCAATCGCCCGCCAACAAGGGTCATGTCCGCGGCGGCGAGGGCGACATCCGTTCCCGTGCCGATAGCCATGCCGACATCGGCTCGGGCCAGCGCGGGGGCGTCGTTGATGCCGTCTCCGACCATCGCCACACGATAGCCCGCTTTTTGAAGGCGCGCGACTTCATCCGCCTTTTGGTCCGGCAGCACCTCGGCAATGACTTCATCGATACCCACAGTCCTGGCAATCGCCTCCGCCGTCTTCTTTTGATCCCCCGTCAACAAAATCACCTTCAAACCGATATGATGCAGGGCCGCGACGACGGTTTTGGCGTCTTCCTTGAGGGTATCAGCCACAGCAATGACCCCCAAGATTTGTTGATCGACGGCAACAAACATTGGTGTTTTTCCGGCTTCCGATAAACGCTCCGCTTCTTTTTGAAGCGCACCGATCTCAATCTCCTCTTCCTGAAACCAGCGGGCCGTTCCCAAAAGCACAATTTTCCCGTCAATTTCAGCACGAATGCCTTTTCCCGGCACGGCTTCGAATTGTGTCGCATCCGTCAGTGTGATTCCCTCTTTTTTCGCGGCGCTCAAAATGGCTTCGGCCAAGGGATGCTCCGACGCTTTTTCGGCGCTCGCGGAAAAATAGAGCAGTTCTTGAGGATCTCCCGACGGCGCGATGATATCGGTGACTGCCGGTTTTCCATGCGTCAGCGTGCCGGTTTTGTCAAAAACCACGGCGTTGATTTGATGGGCGTTTTGCAGGGCCTCGCCGCTTCGGATCAAAATGCCTGTTTCCGCCCCCCGGCTGATACCGACCATGACGGAAGTCGGGGTCGCCAAACCGAGCGCGCAGGGACAGGCAACGATCAGCACCGCCACCGCCGTGAACAGCGCATGCGTCAAGACCGGTTCAGGCCCGATGAAAAACCAGATCAAAAAAGAAACGATGGCGATCCCGATCACCACCGGGACAAACACAGAGGCGATTTGGTCCGCCAATTTGGCGATCGGCGGCTTGCTGCCCTGCGCCTCTTCGACCAAACGGATAATTTGCGAAAGGGCCATTTCCGCGCCGACCTGTTTCGCTTCAAAGACAAAACGGCCGGTTTGGTTGAGCGTGCCGCCGACGACGTGGTCGCCCACCCTCTTTTCTACCGGCAGGCTTTCACCCGTAATCATGGATTCATTCACGGCGGAATAGCCTTCCGTGAGTTCACCGTCCACCGGGATTTTTTCACCGGGACGCACCACGACAAGATCTCCAACAGCCACATCGGCCAGAGGCACTTCTTTTTCTTCGCCGTTTTCCTGAAGAATACGCGCGGACTTGGCCTGCACGCCCATGAGTTTTCGAATCGCCTCAGAGGTTTTGCGCTTCGCGCCGTGTTCCAAAAGCCGTCCGAGCAATATCAGGGCGATAATGGCGGCGGAGGTGTCAAAATAAACCGCAGGTTCGATGCCGCCCGCGGCGAGCGTGCTGGGGAATACAGTGGCGACGACGCTGTAAAAATAGGCGGCGGACGTCCCGACGGCGATCAGGGTATTCATGTCCGAGGTCCGATGCCGCGCCGCGCCCCACGCGCCCCGGTAAAACTGCCAGCCCGCCCAAAACTGCACCGGCGTCGCCAAGGCCCATTGCAGGAGGTTCATCGTGCTGTGCGTGAACCCCAAAGCACCGCTCAGGGGCATCAATGCAAAAATAGCCAGGGTCAACACGGCGGCGGCAATCATTTTGCGTTTCAAAGCGGCCTCGCCCTGGGCCTCCCGGTCCGGGGCGGAAACCGGGGGCGGCGTGATTTCAGCCTGATAACCGGCTTTTTCAATCACGGCTTTGATTTTATGAAGATCAGCCACCGTCGGGAGAAAGGACACTGTCGCCTTTTCTGTGGCGAGATTGACGGAGGCCGAAAGCAAACCCGGTGATTTCATCAGCGCACGCTCGACCCGGCCAACACAGGCCGCGCAGGACATGCCGCCGATTTTGATCGCCGCAGAGGCTGAAGGGACTTGATAGCCAATGGCTTCAACGCCATCAACCAATGCTTTTAAAGATCCGCTTTGATCCATTTGAATAGCGGCTTTTTCCGTCGCCAGATTGACGGCGGCGGAGTATACGCCTGCCTGTTTTTTAAGGGTCCGCTCAACCCGCGCAACGCAACTGGCACAAGTCATTCCGGAAATCGGCAGATCGATACGCTTGAGCTTGTCTGCGGTTTTGTTCGGTATAGTATTCGGGTTTTTCATCACTTATGCATCATACCATCTTGCAAGACGCGCGGGGGAAACCTTTAGGAAATAGAGTCCAAGCAACATCATATTCCGCAGACTCGTATAATAGTACCCTTGTTTTTCCCAACGCCGCGCTGAGGTGACCACAGGTGTTTTTAATAATATGATCTTTCCCGTTTTTTTGAGCCGTTGTATAAATTCCACGTCTTCCATCAAGGGCATTGGCCGGTATCCGCCCATTTTTTGAAAGACTTTCTGGCGCACAAAAAATGCCTGATCGCCATAAGGGAGTTTCAAAACAACGGATCTAAAATTGGCCATCTTGCTGACCCAGGCCAGGAAAAAATGAGGGGAATCTATTTGGAGGTAAAACGCGCCGCCCTGAATCTCTTCTTTTTTCATCGATTCGAGGATCAGATCGATGCCGCCGCCGGGAAGACCCGTATCTGCGTGCAGGAAAAGTAAAATGTCTCCCTCAGCGGCGTGTTCCCCGGCATTCATTTGCTTTCCCCGCCCTCGGGATGAAAACACCACTTTGCGTTTAGTGTGTTTTGACTGCTCTGCCAACCACCCTTCAAGCCTGTCTTTTGTGTTATCTTCGCTGTCACCATCCACGAATACCACTTCATCTGCCTTTATCGACTCAAGACGTTCAAACAATATCGGCAGCCGCTCTGCCTCATTGCACACCGGAATGATAATCGATATTTTCGGGGCTTCTTTTTTCAAATCAACCCAAGCCTTTTCTCTCATCCATTGATAGTAGTCTTCCAGATATCCGAAACAAAAACCAGCAACCCTTTTTTTGCGGATTCGGAATTCAGGATTGTTATCGACATTCTTCGATTCCTTTGTTTATTTTATTGAAAGACAAGAAAAAACCTGATTATAATATCTAGCAATTTTATCTGTAAAGGTACCCTCAAAATATATATTGAGGCACCCATAGAAAGGTTTTTGTGTTGGCCCTTCAGGGAGATGAGATCGAGATCCCTTTTGTCTCGCCCAAAGCAAACATACTCAATCGTTTTATAGCGAAATTTCTGGACTTGCTCATTGTTTCTGCTATCGGACAATTACCGCTTAAAATCAGCTTTATTGCTGCGCTTTCCTATATTTTACTTTCTGACGGGTTTGCTGGCGGCCGGAGTGTGGGGAAACAGGTCATCGGACTACAGGTCGTCTCGTCTGAAACCGGAAACGGGATTTCTTTTAAAGAATCGATCATTCGGAACATCACCCCGGCGCTGGCTTTTATGTGTACTCGAATTCCTTATGTAGGTTGGCTCTTGGGCATGTCGGTTTTGGTATTCGAATCACTTTTGTTAATAGGGAACCCCAAGGGACGCCGTGTGGGGGATGAACTCGCCAAAACGCAAATACTCGATTATACTGTTTTTGAGACCTTTAATAAGGAATAATATGGAAACGAGGAGAAGATGGGGCTAACAAACAGTATTTTGGGATGGTTTTCCAGCGACCTGGCCATTGATTTGGGAACGGCCAATACGCTGGTTTACTCCCGTGGAAAAGGCATCATGATTAACGAACCGTCTGTCGTGGCAATCGAAAAACGTTCAGAAAAAGTCGTGGCCATTGGAACAGAAGCGAAAAGGATGCTTGGCCGAACGCCGGGTAATATTATTGCCATTCGCCCAATGCGGGACGGGGTCATTGCCGACTTTGAAATTGCGGAGAAGATGCTCAGCTATTTTATCCGTAAAGCCCATAACCGTACCACTTTTGTCAGGCCCAGAGTCATTATCGGAATTCCCTCAAAAATTACCCAGGTGGAGCAGCGGGCTGTCCGGGATTCGGCTGAATTAGCCGGGGCGCGGGAAGTCTATCTCATTGAGCAACCGATTGCCGCCGCTATCGGTGCGGGCATGCCGATTTCTGAACCCTCTGGAAACATGGTGGTGGACATTGGGGGAGGCACGACTGATATAGCGGTGATTTCGTTGGCCGGGATTGTGTATTCCGAATCCGTCAAGACCGCCGGCGATAAAATGGATGAGGCGATTTCAGGGTATATCAAACGTAAATATAATTTGCTGATCGGAGATCATATGGCCGAGCAGATCAAGTTCGAGATTGGCTCTGCCTATCCTTTGAAAGAAAAACGAACCCATATGATCAAGGGAAGAGACCTGATTTCCGGGATTCCCAAAACCCTGGTGATCGAAGACAGCGAAATTCGGGAAGCCCTTTCCGGGCCAATCTCTATTATTGTCAACGCCATTCGAATTGCCCTTGAAAATACGCCGCCGGAGCTTGCCGGAGATATTATCGACCACGGCATCGTCCTGGCAGGCGGCGGGGCCCGGCTCTGAGGTCTCGATACACGGGTTAGAGAAGAAACGAACCTGCCGATTATTACAGTTGATAACCCGCTGACAACGGTTGTACTGGGAACAGGGAAGGCCTTGGATCAACTCAGCCTCCTTAGAAAAATAGCCATTGCATCACAATCCGCCACCAGATAAACAAAGGCAGCATCAGGTCTATAAAAATTACAGTGGTGAACTTACCTTCTATTTTTCAACCTGGAACAGCTCATCGGCATTAGGATTTTTACGATGATCTACCTTTCCAGTACTATTAAGAAATTACTTTACGGAATCATTACGTTTATTCTACTGGTCTTCCTTTTTTCGAAAGATGAGAAAAAAACACCGGCCAAACTGCTCACCCTCCCCGTCGGTACCGCAGTCTACTATATGCAAATCGCCTCAAACGGTTTATTCTCCGGGATCGAGCATGTATGGGACCGGTACGTCAATTTAATCCATGTTCAGGAAGAAAACACACTGCTTCGCGGACAGGTCGAAAGATTAAAACTTGAAAACAACACCTTGAGGGAAAAAGGATTTTTGGCGGACCGGCTCAAGATTATGCTGGACTATATCGAACATTCCGATGTCGATATGATTCCCGCCACGGTGATCGGACGAAAACCTTCTCAATGGTACGACACCATTACAATCAATAAGGGCAGCTCCGACGGAATACAAATAGACATGGGTGTGCTTTCCCCACAAGGGATCGTGGGGAAAGTCATTCATACCGGTCCGCATTTTGCCCAGGTGTTGCTTGTCTCCGACCGAAACAGCGCCATCGGGGCCCTTGTTCAACGAACACGGGATGAGGGCATTGTTCAGGGCGTCGATGACAGCACCGTTCAGCTTAAATATCTGCCTCATGATGCAACCGTTTCAGTGGGAGATTTGTTGATCACTTCAGGCATGGAAGGCAGTTTTGCCAAAGGCCTTCCTGTTGGACAAGTTGAGGAGATTGAACGGAATAAAGGGGAGATGTTTCTTAAAATACGCGCACGAATCGGAAGTGATTTACTCAATATCGAAGAAGTACTCGTGATACGATCGATTCAAAATGAACCCCGGAACCTGATTAAAAAGGAACCCCTGAAATAACAGGATAGGATACACTTGAACTGGTTTACCAAAATACTCGCTGCACTGTTCATTATTCCATTGCAAACCGTTTTTTTGGAAAAAATACAAATCGGAGGTGTTAAACCTGATATGGCCCTGGTTTTTATATTTGTCCAGGGTTGGGTCTGGGGAAAAAGAAGCGGCATGGGCTGGGGCTTCGCGCTGGGCGGCATCATAGATCTTTCTACAACGGGCACTATCGGCATGACATTTTTAATCAAGGGAGTTTGCGGATTACTGGGCGGCATCATGGGAAAATCTTTTCTGCATCTGTCATTACAGGGATATGTGGTCTTATTTCTTTTTGTGTCCTTGTTCCATGATCTCTCAGGCACCCTGCTAATACACGGACTCGAAGGCCAGCCCCTGTTTTCTCTGTTTACGATAGAAGTACTGATTCGGGCCATTTACAATACGGTGTTCGCCATTATCGCAATTTTGTTTGTTTGGGAAAAATTCGACCAGAAAGGAAAGTTTGAATATGGGGGCGCGATTCTTTCCCCAGGAAGAAGAACGGGAACTCGAAGGTAAAATTTATTGGTTTTTAATCCTTCTTTTGGCCGGATTAATGCTTTTATTGCTTCGCGCATGGCACCTTCAGGTCACCAAAGGGGAGCACTACCTGGCGCTTTCCGAGAACAATCGCTTGCGGGTTGTGGAAACACCGCCACCCAGAGGCCGTATTTTTGATCGTCATGGCACCCTGCTGGTCAATAACATCCCCAGTTTCAATCTTTACGTGGTGTTGGGAGACATCAAAGAACGAGCGACGGTGCTTCGCCGCATATCCCATATCATTAAAGTCCCCGCCGAAGAAATTAATCACCGCATTCAAAAGAGAAAAAATAGTGACCCTTACTCCCCCATAAAAATAGAAGAAGACCTCACCATGCGTGAAGTGGCCATTATCGAGGGTCACGGACTCGAATTACCCGGAGTCAAAATCGAAGCGGAATATAAAAGACACGCGGTCTATGGCCCGATGGCCGCACATTTACTGGGTTATGTTGGAGAAATTACACATGATCAACTCAAGTCTGAAAAATATGAAGGGATAAAATCCGGCACGATTATTGGGCAATATGGTGTGGAACAATCCCTGAACACGGTTTTAATGGGCATTCCTGGCGAAAAAAAAATCGAGGTCGATGCATTGGGGCATGAGCAACAAGTGGTTCAAGAAACCTTGCCCCTTCGCGGAGACGACATTTTTTTAACCCTGGATCATAAAGCACAACAGGCCGCAGAAAAAGCTTTGGCTGACCGTCCCGGAGCGATTGTTGCCCTTGATCCACGAAACGGCGATTTACTCGCCATGGTCAGTCATCCTTCATTTAACCCTAACGAAATATCAGGAGGCATCTCAACCAAAACCTGGCAAGCCTTGATCAAAGACAAAAAGCGGCCCTTGACCAATCGAACCATTCACGGGAAATATCCACCGGGTTCCGTCTTTAAAATCATACTCAGTGCCGCACTGCTGGATACAAAAACCGTCACGGCGCGCGACCAAATCGAGTGTAAAGGCTCTACCCATTTAGGAGACAGGGAGTTTAAGGACTGGAAAAAAACCGGACACGGCAAAGTCGATATACATCGGGCAATGGTGGAATCCTGTGACGTTTATTATTATGAAAAAGGCTTGGAACTGGGTGTGGACAACATTGCCAAATATTCACGTATTTTTGGGCTGGGAGAACCAACCGGCATTGACCTCGCTTATGAAAAAAAAGGGTTGATCCCCACAAAAAAATGGAAAAAGAAACACTTAAAGGAACCCTGGTATCCCGGTGAAACGCTTTCGGTTTCCATCGGCCAGGGTTTTGTCAGCACCACTCCCATGCAATTGGCCACGATGATTTCCGCAGTAGCTGGAGAGGGGATATGGTATAAACCCCGCTTACTTATAAAAACACGCGAAAACCTGACGGGTAAATATAACGAGGCGGAATTTACACAAGGAAGAAAAATTCCGATTTCTACCGAAACCCTGGCCATCATTAAGAAATCACTGGCCGGAGTCGTCGCAGAAACCAAAGGCACTGCAAATAAATCAAAATCCGACCTGGTTTCGATTGCCGGAAAAACCGGGACGGCACAAGTCGTTGGCCGTGAAACAATGGAATTTGACGATGTGACTGAAGCTTTTGCGGATCATGCCTGGTTTGCAGCCTTTGCGCCGGTTGAAAACCCCAGAATCGCTGTTATTGTGCTCGTCGAAAACGGCGGACATGGCGGCGCCACCGCAGCGCCACTGGCTCGAAATATTATTGAAGCCTATCTGGAACCCCGTCAAGTCGAATCCCAGCCGATTGAAAATGCGGGTTTCCCCCTTGTTCCCCCAGCTTCGCCCCGGGAGCCGCATCATGGCTAGATCCCGTATGTTAACCGGAATAGACTTTCTCTTTTTTGTCATCGTCTTTTTCATTCTTGCATTTGGCGTGCTTTCTATCTACAGTGTCACCGGGGGAATTTCAATTAGAAGTGAGACCCCTTTTTATTTAAAACAAATTAGCTGGATTATCATCGGATGGGTCGTTTTCCTCGTCATGGCATGGATAGATTATAGAGAAATGGCGCGCTTTGCCTTTCCAATATATGGGTTTACACTCATCCTTTTAGCCCTGGTGCCGCTCATCGGACGAACCGGAATGGGGGCGCGCCGATGGCTTGCAATCGGCTCCTTTTCGTTTCAACCGTCAGAACTGGTCAAAATCGGTTTGCTGCTGGCTCTGGCCAAACATTTTTCTGACGATTACCCGAAAGGCGGGCTAGACCTCAAGCGTCTCTTAATTTCGGGGTTATTCCTGGCAGTCCCGTTCGCCTTTATTCTGAAACAGCCCGACCTTGGAACCGCACTGTCCGTTTCAACCATTTTTTTAAGCATGATTTTTATTCTGGGATTAAAATCAAAATTTCTGATCTACTTTTCACTCATTTCTGCCATGCTCTCACCCTTTATTGGACACTTTGTTTGGAATAACCTGAAGGATTATCAAAAAAAACGGCTATTTACCTTTATAAATCCCACGGAAGATCCAACCGGCACCGGCTATCAAATCATCCAATCCAAAATTGCAATCGGGTCTGGCGGATTCTTTGGAAAAGGACTTTTTGGCGGTACACAAAGTCAACTCAAATTTTTGCCCGAACGGCATACCGATTTTATTTTTTCAGTTTTTGCCGAGCAATGGGGTTTTGCCGGGGTGTTGGTTCTTTTCATTTTATTTGGTCTTGTGATTTTATGGGGAATCGATGTCGCCGTAAAAGCAAAAGACACCCTCGGCTCGCTGATTGCCATCGGAATCATTGGACTCATCTTTTTTTATTTTTTCATCAATGTCGGCATGACACTCGGTGTGATGCCTGTCGTCGGCGTACCGCTTCCACTCGTCAGTTATGGCGGAAGCGCAATGGTGACAACACTTGGAATGCTTGGACTCCTGCTCAATATAAAGGTACGGAGATTAATACGATAAAAACCATATGCCTCAGATCATAAATCCACAACCCCGGATCACTGAAACGGTCACCTCTATGCTTTCTATTGTGCCAAAATCGGTATGATACATAGAATGATAACCGCATCACTTCCGCAGGGTTTGGCATTTATTAGATCCGGGCCAAAAAAGGGATCGCACATTTGGTCAACACAATACAAGCTTGCTCAAATACACTTCAAAGGTACCCCATTGAAGCCATGAAAAAATCATTAGCATAGAGAGCAATAACACTGTTATTCAGACCGAATGGCCCTCCCGGAAAGAGAACGCCATGTCTACAGAAATTGTCATCAATGTAACGCAGGAAGAATCCCGCGTCGCCCTCATTGAAAACAAGATTGTCACAGAACTCTATTTTGACCGAAAAAAAGAACGCGGGATCGTCGGCAACGTCTACAAAGGAAAAGTTGTTAAGGTTTTACCTGGAATGCAGGCTGCTTTTGTCGATATCGGCATGGAAAAAGCCGCTTTCCTTTATGTCGCCGATATTATGACTCCAAAGGAAAAACGGCAAAAAAAAGAAACCGCGCGAAACAACAAACAAAGCGATGTATCTTCCAAAAAAGACACCACAAACGACACAGCAACACATACAACAGTCTCCATTGGAACCGAAATGCCCGCCGCGCCACAAACCACCGAATCCCTGGACATCGATCATAATGAGGAAGAAAAGGCGCTTTCTCTAAAACCCGATTCGGAAGAGGGCCTTGAAACAGAAATTGATCTCGATGATGATAAATCAGAGGAAGATGAAGAAGAGCTTGATCTGGAGGAAAGCACCGACGAGGATCCCGTCACGGTCATCAGACGACCCAAAAAAAGATCCTCGCGCGCGATTGAAGATCTGATCAAGGAAGGGCAAGAAATTGTCGTTCAGGTGTCAAAAGAACCCATCGGAACCAAAGGCCCCCGCGTGACAACCTATGTATCGCTTCCGGGCCGATACCTTGTTTATATGCCCATGGTCAATCAGGTTGGCGTTTCCAGAAGAATCGGAAAAGATGGAGATCGGCAACGGCTTAAAGATATGATCCACCGGCTCCGTAAAAAAGGGGCCGGATACATTGTTCGTACCGTCAGCGACGGAACCACTGAGGAGGAATTTAAACAAGACGTCGATTTTCTTGAAGTGGTCTGGCAAAACATCCACAAAAAAGCAGAGAAAACCCCCGCACCGGCCCTTCTTCATAACGATTTGGACCTTGTTTTTAGAACGGTTAGAGACCTGTTTACCATCGAAGTCGACAAACTGATTATTGATTCTAAAAAAGAATATGACGGCATCATCGATTTTGTCGGCACCTATCTTCCTTCGTTTCTCTCCCGTGTCAGCTTATGGGACAAAAATGAACCTATCTTTGACGCGTATGGCGTCGAGGTCGAGATTTCGAAAGCACGAAATCGAAGGGTCTGGCTGAAATCAGGAGGATATATTGTCATTGACCATGCAGAAGCCTGCACGGTGATTGACGTCAACACCGGACGGTTTGTTGGAAAACGAGATCTGGAAGAAACGATCTTTAAAACCAACCTTGAGGCCGTTCGGGAAATTCCCTATCAAATGCGGCTTAGAAATATCGGAGGGATCATCATTATTGACTTGATCGATATGGAAAAGGAACGCAATCGGGAAAAGGTGATGAAAGTGCTTCATGAATCCGTTATCGGAGACAAAGCCAGGATTAATATCCTTAAGATTTCAGAACTCGGACTCGTTCAAATTTCTCGTGAAAGAACACGTGAAGATATTCTGAGCATTCTTTGTGAGCCTTGTCCCTATTGCGACGGCCGGGGCCTGGTCAAATCTCCCACCACGGTAAGCCATGAACTCTTCCGGGAAATTCGTCTAATTGGACCCTCTCCCCGCGAGAAAAAGATTATTATTGGTGTGCATCCGACGGTTGCGTCTCACCTGTATGATGAAGCCAGGGATACCGTGGAAAGCCTTGAGAAACAATACAAGAAAAAGATTATCATCAAGGCCGACTCAAATCTGCACATCGAACAATATGACATCGTAACGCTTTAGCAGATTATCAGGGAACCAGAAGATTTGGGCGAAAATACCGTACAGACTTAAGCACAGGCTTTTCTAAAAAATTCATATCAGGATATCCTAGACCCTGAACAGGAAAGGTTGTGATGGGTTTAGTTTGTAAAAAACCGCCGCGCCTACATTTCTTCCTGAAGTTTTCGAAGCATATCTTCTATAAAAGGACGGTCCCGCAAACTCATAAACTCTTCAGGGAAGCTGACCACGGCAATATCCGCATAGGCATCATCCAGGCCTTCTTCTCCCTGATCGATATTTTTTAAAACCAGTGCGAACCTTTTTCCGTCGATAAGACGGGTATTATCCATATAAGGCATATCAAAATAGGAAACATTGAAACTGAGGTCACTTCGAAAAATACTCGCAACGTAATTCTTATGATCAAAAAAATCATCATATGCAACGATGTGAACTTTGACTTTGTCTTCATCAATGGCTTCAACCGTGACCTGAATCGACTGCATGCCGCTTAATTCCTCAAAATGGATCGGTTGATTAAAAGGAACCACGTCACTACCACAGGCTTCGTCAGTGGCGCGGGACAACAACCCGTCCTTTCCCATCAAATCATCCATCGGATACAGTTTGATACATTTGATATCCCCGGTCATAAAATCGTCCCTGTAGACTTCACCAATTCTGGAAAGCATGGAGACTTGCATGGACGTCGTTGTCTGAGCGATATTCTTCAACTCCGACCTTAAATCTTCCCGGATTATTTCGTCGGATATTTTTTTTGTTCGTTTATACAGATCCTCAAACAGGGGCCGTGAGTGGAAGTATTCCTGGAAATTTTTAGCCAGCAAATTGAGGATAAGGATCTTCTCCCTGATGATTTCCTCAGAATTAATATCCTTTTCCTTGAATTGGCCAAGATATCCGGACAGCAAACTCTCAAACATCGTGGCGCGGATATCGGTATCAGAGCGCTCCCGCTGGGCCATGATTTCGGCATACACCTGGGCCTTTCGGTTGGCTTCAGTATTATTATGAACGAAGATGGGGATCAGAATTGATCCAATCAGGACCGCGAGACTCGCCAGCACTTTGGTAACGGATTCGAGTTTTTGCCATCCGTCCCGTTCTTCCTTGCTCTTTTTTTGACCAGGATCTTTCTCGGAATGGTCGATTTTAAAACCTCCGGATTATGGCAGCTTCAGATCTTTTCGTTTTTTCTTGTTTGAAATACGGACTTTAAAGGACTTACCGTTTACTTCGAGCGTATATGCACCTGGATCCAGATCAATGGAATAAACGCCGCTTGAGTTGGTTTTTGTTTTTTTTACACCATCTCCCCCCTTTTTTTTAACCAGGATTTCCGCATTACCAACAGGCGTCATGTTCCTTCTTAGGACCTGCCCATGTAAAACCACGGCGTAGGCGGTTTGAAGCCCAGTGAATAAAGTACTGAATAGAAGTGCGACAACAATGTATTTCATCTTATTTTTTCCTTTTCCAGGATAAGGTTTCTATCTGAAGTGTCTATCCAGCCTGCATGAAGGTCTTAGACGTTTTTAATCGGGGGGGGTTATATGCCATATAAAAATATAAAAGTCAAAACAACTCAAGCACCATCCTGCTTCACATCGTATGCGAAAATCGATTTTATGCGCAGATTATAGACAATAATAATCCGCTCTAGGCTACCGCTGCCCCAATATATCGGTTTCTCTTCCGTCAAGGCTGATTTGATTATGCGCTTCCCAATAGTCCTCAATGCCCTTTTTTCCTTTTTGTTCGGCCCAGCGTTCCAGTTCGTCCCGTTCACCTTGATAGGCATAAAATGGCACTGCCATACCACAAGAGGTTAAAACCAGATCAACCGTCAAATCAATGATTTGACGCGAGCCGGCAATGGAAGGAAAATACTGAACAAGCGTATGCCATTCCGGATCGCTTGGATGGATCGCATGCGCATGTCCATATAAACGAAGAATGACCGGATTACCTTCAAAAGCGCAGAACATCACTGTCATCCGGTCGTGTTCTTGAAGGTGTGCGGCGGTTTCATTCCCGCTCCCGGTTAAATTTAGCCAAAGCACCCGGTTTTCATCAACAAGACGCAAAGTATCCATTCCCTTGGGCGAAAGGTTTACGCGCCCTTCCCTCGCCGCAGTCGCCACAAAAAATAATTTCTGGGCCTGAATAAAATCTTGCCAGCGCGCATTGATATGCTCATACTGCTTTGCCATAACCTCTCCCTTCGGCGGGCTGAATCTAATCGATTTGAAAGACCTCGTTCACATCACTGAATGACGCACCGGGTCGGGGACCGCCGGCAAGGACATAAATTTTATGACCCACAGTCGCCGCGCCCAGCCCATGCCTCGATGTCGGCAGCGGGATCGCGGCTTCCCAACGGTCCTGCCCGGGAAGATAGGCATCATTGTCTGGAAAAGTTCCATTCGGCCCCTCTCCGCCAAACACAAAAATCCGCCCTTTTAATACCGAAGCAGCCGTACCGCTTCGGGGCTTTGGTAGAGGCATCGCCTTTTTCCATTGGTCCTTTTTGATGACATAGAGATCATGCCGGGCCATATTTTTACTGTAATCTGAATCCACCCTTCCCCCAATGGCTGATAATTTTCCGTCGATGACGGCCACGGCCAAGTGGTCTCTGGCTTTGGGCAAAGGGGCTTTTGAAGTCCACTGATTGGTCTTGGGGTCGTAAGCTTCATTGGCGTCAACATTTTTAAGCTTTCCCCGAAACCGGCCCAAACCGCCCACGGCATACAGTTTATTTTCCCATACCCCGACACCCAGGGCACCACGCGCTGTCGGCATGGCCTGTTTTTCTTCCCAGCGATTTGCCGCAGCATCATAGGCAAAAACCCGATCGGAAGGCGTCCACAAAAAAGAACCCGTAAACCCGCCAACCACATACAATGTTCCCTCGAGACTGGCCGCCGCCGCATGATGCAAAACCAAAGGAAGCGGGGCGATTTCCTTCCATTTCCCGGACGAGGGATCAAACATCAGCCCCTCCGAGGTAACGCCCTTGCGGCCAATCCCGCCAACCACAAAAATGTTTCCTCCCGCTTCAGCGACGGCCACTTCCGTTCGTTCTTCCGGCATCGGGGTGGCCGTTTCCCACCCCGCCGCATTCGACGCCGCAGAGAAAGAGCCCATGAGGAGCATAATCAGAAACATGCAGAATGGATATAGAATATATCGAAACATGCTGTCATTTTAAGCCTGGCCTTTGAAAGGTGTCAAATCAGCATGCTTTGGATTTAAGATTGATTGTCCTGTAGGCTTGGTGTATCCTTTTATTCAACTTATTTTACTGTTTAAGCGAGGATTTTTTGTATGAAAGAACTTGACTCAAAACTTTCCCAGGCCATCACGCAAGAAATTGAAAACTTCAGTCAAATGGCTGAGCGCTATAACAACAAGGAGATGCCTGAAGAAAAATTCAAGCGTTACCGCTTACAAAACGGCATTTATGGTCAGCGCCAGCCCGGGCATCAGATGGTGCGCGTTAAAATCCCCTCCGGCTTGCTGGATGCGGATCAATTACGCTGTATGGCTGATATTGCCGAAAAATATTCAAGAGGCATCGGACATGTCACAACCCGGCAAGATATCCAGTTTCATTACGTGGTATTGGAAAATGTCAAAAGCGTGATGACTCAGCTGGCCAAAGTCGGACTCACCACCCGTGAAGCCTGCGGCAACACCGTACGGAACGTGACGTCCTGCCATCGTGCCGGTATTTGTCCCACAGAGCTTTTTGACGTGACGCCCATTTCGGAGAAAGTCGCCTATTTCTTGCTCTGGAATCCGATTAATCAGGATCTCCCTCGCAAGTTTAAAATTTCCTTCTCAGGATGCAAAACCGAGTGCGGTTTGGCCGCGATTCACGACCTCGGATTTATTGCGACTTCCCGTGAAGTAAACGGAACCACCGAGTTTGGCTTCAAGGTATTTATCGGCGGCGGGCTGGGCTCCCATCCCAAACTCGCTCTTCCCTATACCGATTTTCTTCCAATCGAAGACGTGCTGCCTTTGTGCGAAGCCACTTTAAAACTTTTTGACCAGCACGGCAACCGCCGCAATAAAAGCAAGGCACGCATGAAGTTTATCCTTGAACAATGGGGGCTGGAAACCTTTCGGGAAAAACTGAATGAAATATTGGCTGAATTGAAATCCTCCGAAAAAACCTATCCTCCGCTGCCTGATCCCTCTTTCAAGGACCAACCGGATTCAGCCACTGTAATCCCCGGAACCAACGGCATTCCCGAGGGCGACCCGGCATTTTTGCAATGGGCAAAATCAAACCTCATCCCGCAGCCCAATGAAACCTATGCGGTTCAAGTCAAACTGCCGCTCGGCGACATCACCGAAGCGCAGTTTAGAGGTCTGGCAGATATCATCGAACGGTTTTCAACAAACGGCGCAAGAACAACGCATCAACAAAACATCATCCTTCACCGTATTACACAAGAAGACCTTCCAGCTTTTTACACTGTCCTAAAAGAAATCGGGCTCGCCGATGCAGGCGCAGAGCGCATTGTGGATGTCATCGCCTGTCCCGGCGCGGATACTTGCCAGCTGGCCCTGACCAACTCCATGGGCGTTGGCGGAGCACTGAATCAAGCCCTATCGGAACACCTGCCGATGTACGATGATTTGGAAGGGGTCCGCATCCGAATTTCAGGCTGTCCCAACTCCTGCGGGCACCATCATATTGCGGGCATCGGCTTGCACGGCGTCGCAAAAAAAGTCAATGGAAAATTGGTGCCGCACTATCAATTTCATTTGGGCGGCGGCGTAGACGGGGATCATCCAACGCTTGGAAAATCTAAAATTAAACTTCCGGCAAAAAACATTCCTTCGGCCGTTCTGGAGCTCATTCGTCTCTACCGGGAAGAGCACCAGGATGATGAAAATTTCAACCAGTTTGTCGAACGATTCGGGCGCGAAACCATCGGTGAAAAGCTGGAGCAATTTACCACACTGGCTCCGCCGGACGAACGCCCGGATCTGTATTGGGACTGGAAAGAAGACAATAAAGAATTTTCTCTGGATGAAATCGGCCCGGGAGAATGCTCCGGTACGGTCATCGACATGATCGAGTACGGCCTCCGCATGGCAGGAGAAACGATCGAAAAAGCCCAACAGTCGGCAGAGCAAGGAGACTATACCCAAACGGCCCAATTCATCAAGGACGCCATTCTTTTGGATGCCCGTTCCTTGCTCTATACCTATGGGACAGATTCTCCCCATGATGATCAAATTTTAAAAGAGTTTCAACAAAAACTGGTAGAGCAGGGTATTTTGAGCGAGCGCTTTGAAACATTCACATCAGAATTAGGCAAGTGGGCCGATTTTGGGGAATCGGAAGAAAGCGTTCGCCCCTTTCTAAAAGAGGGCATCGCCTTTATCCGCGAATGTCAGGACGCCTATGATCATATTGATGCCAAAATGAAACTTCAAAAAAAATAACTCGACTGATGCAAAGATGAGTCACATGAGGACAGTATGAGCGAAGAAAAAAAAGAAGATGTTTTACTCGACCTTTCAGGTGTAATGTGCCCCATGAATTTTGTCAAAACCAAACTTCAACTCGAAGAAATGGACGAAGGCCAAATTCTGAAAGTCATCATTGACGACGGCGAACCGGTTCGTAATGTCCCCCGCAGCGTCAAGGCAGAAGGCCATAAAGTCCTTGAGCTGGATGATACCGGGGATGGACATTACAGCCTGGTGATTGAAAAGGTTGAATCCTGATACGATACCGCACCGGCCCTACCCTTTGATTGGGAGCCATCACCGGACATGAGCGTCCATTCAACATATGATATCGAACGGTCTTATGACGAAAATTATGAAAAAGGCCCCTTTCTTGACATCGCACCTCCACCCCGGAAGATCAGACCCGAGCAATCCTTTCTGGGCTTTTCGGTCAATTCCAAAATTGGTATCCCTGCCGGCCCCCTTTTAAACGCCAACTGGATCATCACATACGCAAAACTCGGCTTTGACCTGCTGGTTTATAAAACCGTTCGGACTCAGGCCAGAGCGTGCCACCCCAACCCGAATTGCATGTACCTCAATCAAAAACGTCCCCTTCATGAAGTCGATTTTAACCGGCAACTGGTGGCGAGCATGACTCCGCCAAATGATCCGGAAAAAATCAGTATCACCAATTCGTTCGGCATGCCGTCCCGCGCTCCGGACATCTGGCAAGCGGATGTTCAAAAAGCCAAAGCAGGGATCGGACCGGGACAGCTGCTCATTGTCAGTGTTGTGGGAACACCGGGAGAAGGCGACCTTCTAGCCGATTATGTCAGGGGGGCGGCGCTTGCGGTAGAGGCGGGCGCACCCGCCGTTGAAATCAACCTGTCCTGTCCCAATGTAGTCTCCCGCGAAGGCAGTATTTTTACAGACGCTGATTATTCATCCCAAATCTCAAAAGCCGTGAAGGCCGAAATTGGACCGGTACCGCTCATTATCAAAATGGGTTATATCGCCGATCCCTTTAATCGGGCAAAGGTCATTGCCGAAAATGCCCCTTTTGTAGACGCCATCTCCAGCATTAATACCTTGTCTTTTGAAGTCATAAACAATGAAGGAGAACCTGCATTGCCGGGAGAAGGCCGGCTTCGCTCCGGTGTTTGCGGTGCGGCAATCCGTGCCTGTGCACAAACCCAGACCCAGCATATTGTCTCCCTGAGAAAGCAGCACCAATATGGCTTTGCGATCATCGGCGTCGGCGGCATTATGAACACCACCCATATCACAGAATATTTTCAATTCGGCGCCGATGCCGTGATGTCCGCAACCGGTGCCATGTGGAACCCGCTCCTTGCCTATCACTATTGGAAAGAGAACGCCACACCGTCTCCTGAACAATAACGATCCATGAAACCCTTGTTTTTAATGTTGAACCCCGAACACTGTACACGATGATTTCCCTGTCTCATGTTTCAAAAACATTTGGAGGACGCACACTATTCTCCGATGTGACCTTCCAGGTTTCACGCAAAGACCGAATCGCTCTGATCGGTCCTAACGGGACGGGTAAAACCACACTTTTTGAAATTATCTCCGGAAACATGTCCTCGGATACGGGGGAGATCGTCATCGCGAAATCTGCCCGCATCGGGGTGCTTTCCCAGGAAATCATCGACCATCGCGGTAAAACCATTTTAGATGAAGTGCTATCCGGCGCCAAAAGTATCGATAAAATCACAAATGAACTACAAGCCGTCAATCTTCAAATTGAAAAAACAAAGGATCAAACGGAAAAATCCGCACTGGGCCTGCGTTATGCGGCGCTGCAAAGTGAATTTGAACATCGTGATGGCTACGCATTAAAAGCCCGCGTTGAAAAAATTCTATCAGGGCTTGGTTTTCAAACAGCGGACATCCAACGAAAAACGGACCAGCTCAGTGGTGGGTGGCGGATGCGTGTTGCGTTGGCGAAATTGTTGGTGTCACAACCGGATATGATGTTACTGGATGAACCCACCAACCATCTTGATCTCGCCTCTTTAATCTGGCTTGAAGCCTTTCTCAAGGAGTATCCCGGAGGGATTTTAATGATCTCACACGACCGTGCTTTTATTAATGCACTGGTCAACCGGGTCTTTGAGCTAGATCAAGGGAAAGTCGTTTCATATACCGGCAATTACGATCAATACGATATGGTAAAAGCAGAAATCCTGGCGATCGAACAGGCCACCTTTGAAAATCAGCAAAAAAAAATTACGCAGACCCAGCAGTTTATTGACCGCTTTAGGGCCAAAGCCACCAAAGCCCGTCAGGCCCAAAGCCGGGTCAAACAACTCGAAAAAATGGATGTCGTCACGGCACCGTCCAATCGAACGAAACAGATCAACTTTGATTTCCCTCAACCGGAACGCTGTGGCAGAGACGTGATATCACTTTGTAATGCCTCTAAATCGTATGGCCCTAAAAAAGTGTTCGATGCACTCGACCTTGTTTTGGAGCGAGGAGAAAAAATAGCATTAGTCGGTCCAAACGGGGCAGGAAAATCCACCCTGATTAAACTGCTGGCGGGTGCGATTGCCCCCGATTCGGGGAGACGGTCACTGGGTAACCAAGTGGAGGTCGCCTACTTTGGTCAACACCAGCTGGAAACCTTAAATCTTTCCGCTTCGGTGCTGGAAGAGATTGGATCAGCCGCGCCCAAATCCTCCCAAACGTTTTTAAGAGGTCTTCTTGGCGCTTTTTTATTTCAGGGTGACGACGTTTTAAAAAAAGTATCAGTCCTGAGCGGAGGAGAAAAAAGCCGTCTGGCGCTGGCCAAGTTACTGGTTCGTCCGGCCAATCTCATTCTTTTGGATGAACCAACGAACCATCTCGATATCCCCTCCCGTGAAGTCCTCAGCCAAACCTTGCACGCCTATACCGGCACCTTGTGCATGATTACACACGATCGCCAATTTATTCGGGAAATCGCGAATACCATTATTGAGGTAGATCAGGGCAAGGTCACCCGGTTTTCGGGAGATTACGACTACTATTGTTATAAAAAAGAACGGCAGGAATCCCCCCTCAAGGCCGAGGGTTCTCCCATCAAGATGGACTCACTAAAAACTGGTGGACCCGACGAAAAAGTGCGGAAAAGACAAGAAGCCGAGGCGCGAAATCAATTATATCGCGCTCGAAAACCCTTGAAACATAAAATCGATAAGATAGAACAATCACTTGAGGTCAAAACACAAGCCTACGAGGACTGCGTCAACGCCCTTTCAGACCCTTTGCTGATCCAAGACAAAACCCGCTTTCAGGAAACCATGCAGCGCCACAATCAACTGAAAAAAGAAATTGATGAAGAAACCACCCTGTGGGAAACACTTTCCCTGGAATATGAAGACCTGCTTTCCGAATAAACTTCGGGCCTCCTCTCCATTAAAGAGTCGTTTTCTTTTATTTTGTTTTTTCCGCCGGAGGATGACGGTGCGGGAAATGACGAGGGAAAAAAGGGGAACGGTAAGGCCACGCGCCATATGGATATGGGATAAAAGGGCCACGGTAAAAATACGGGGGATAAAACGGATCGTAACAATCATGAACAAATGGAGATCGGCAATAGGAGTAGTAATGTGCGGGTTCTGAGCGTTCCTGCCAAAGATGGATATGAGCGGCAGATAAATAGGGGTAACGATACTCCATTTCTCCCAATGGTTTTTTTTCCTCTTTTATAATTTCTCCGACAATAGTGATTTCCCGCCCTTCTTTATAAATACCAGGGTCCAAAAACTGACCCGCCTTCTCCACAAGAAAACGTCCGGCGCTCTGATCGGTTTCCAAAGGCCGGTCCCTGCGTCCCAAGGGTTTTTGAATCACCTCTAATATCGTTCCCCCCTCATAAACAGTGGTTTGCAAAATGACGCCGCCGACGAGTACAGTCTTCCCGACTGACGCTGCGGGGTCCATAATCACCTCCTGAAAAGTCAGGTTGGGCGTAATGATGGGCCTCAAATCTTCCGGGACCGCCTTGACTCCGGAAAAACAGGCCGATAGCAACACCATCGGTAAAACAATCACCATCTGCTTCAGTTGAAATCTTATGCCCACCATTAGAAACCCTTTTCTTAAAAAAGTACTGTTAATATTAGATCATGAAATTGAACAGGATCTCAAGGCTGAATTTTTTTGAACAGGAGGCCATTGGAATGCAAGAATTCTACTAAAATGTAAATCATAAACATATTAATTATTATCCCCTGTACAATGACCTCTTCGCTTGATATTGAATACCCTCTCGTTTATGATCTTTCCGCGTTAAAAAACCACTCTTGCTTTAAGGAGTCGCTCATGAAACGCTATATGTTTCTTTCAGGATTATTCTTTGCCTCCCTTGTTTTTTCCCAGCCCAGCTGGGCGTCCAGCGCAACGCAATTTATCCGGATTCCGGCGACCCTTTTTGGCCCAAGTGGTCTTATGCTCACACAATCGATTGATACACTGCCCCAAAACGCGTTTGAATTTTCTTTGGGAGTCAGTGGGGAGGACAGTGACCAACCCAATAATTATACAGAACTGACGACTTACGCGACAATAGGAGTCGGGCTTTCCTCCAGCCTGGAAGCCACATTACAAGTGCCGTATGTCGCAGACAGCAACAAAATCGGGAGTGATGAAAATGATATCGGAGATGTAAACCTCTCAATCAAGTGGCGTTTCCTAGATCCCAACACAAACCTCACTCTTCCGGGTTTTGCGGTCTCGATTACTGGATTCTTTCCGACGGGAGACCCTCAAAAAGGGATCGGTGAAGTGGACTCCTGGGGCGTAAAAGCGCTTTTGATTTCTTCTGCTGAAGTCGAGATCACCCTTTTTTCATACCAATTGCTGATGGGTGTCTATGCAGACGGCGGCGTATTTTTTCAGGATTCAGGAGACCCGACGGAAGAACAGTATGGAGTCGTCAATCTTGGTTTTTTACTCCCCTTAAACGAAACCCGGCAACTTCAGTTATTATTAGAAGGTAATGCGAAGGTAGACCGGCAAACTTTTGTCCCCGCAAACGCCAATGGAGATTATAAGGCCGTGACCTCCAGCCTCCGTTATGTGGCAAAACAGATTGCCCTGACTGCCGGATGGCAGCACCGGTTTAATGAAAATCCCAATGATGACTCAGACCTGTTAATGCTCCAGGGAAGTTTTATTTTTTAACAGGTTCTATGGAATGGCTTTAATAATCCATCTGGGAAAGAAAATAGTCATCGGTGCGCCAATTTTTTCTGACTTTAACCCATAACTCCAAAAAGATTTTTGTGGCCAGTAGTTTTTCCAGTTCCAAACGCGCGGTTTGTCCGATTTCCTTAAGTAAATGGCCCTGTTTTCCGATGAGAATTCCTTTTTGTGACGAACGCTCCACATAAAGCGTGGCTTGAATTTTAGTGAGATTCTTCTTCTCTTCTTCTTTAAAGGATTCTATCTGGACAGCAATCACATACGGCACTTCATCACGCGTTTTTAAAATAACCTTTTCTCGAATTATTTCTGAAGCTAAAAACCGAACCGATTGATCCGTCGCGATATCTTCCGGAAAAAGAGGCATTCCTTCCGGGATATTTTTTTTGATTAAGGCGAGTAAAGCAGGGACATTTTCTCCTGTCAAGGCCGATATCGGGATGACATCAGAGAATAATCCTTCTTCAGTGTAAGCCTGAAGGACCGGGATCAGACGATCATTTTTGATCGTATCTATTTTATTCACTACCAGTATTTTTGGAGTGTTTATTTCTTTTAAATGCCCCGTAATCAAAGCGTCTTTTGACCCAAAGGTCAAATCGGGCGGCACCAGGAAAAGGACCAGATCAATTTCACTTAAAGTGGCCAGCGCCGTTTGAACCATGCGACGATTTAATCCGCCTCGCGCCTGATGGATGCCCGGCGTATCAAAAAAAACGATTTGCGCATGATCATCGTTAAAAATACCCAGAATCCGGTTCCTCGTGGTTTGTGGTTTGTCTGTTACGATTGAAATTTTTTCATCCAGAATCTGATTGAGCAAAGTCGACTTTCCGACATTAGGTCGTCCAATCAGGGCAACAAACCCCATCTGCCGGTCAGGTGTTTTTTCGGGTGTTTTCAAAAGACTCCTTTAAGTAAATAATATGAAGGAATGATCAGGAAATAGAAGGGCACAAAACGACAATATGCATGAGGTATTCAATGCGGCAAGGTTTCAACAAATTCAAAGACCAGCTCCCCGTCTTTAACCAGGCCCAGTTGTTCACGCGCTAAACGTTCTATTGTCTCTGGATCTGATTTCAGGGCCTCAATGTGCGTGAGAAGAGTTTCATTTTCTTGTTGTATCGTTGCAATTTCTGCCTGGACTTTGACATAAGTACCCTTGACCTTTGCGGCATTGAATAATCCCATTTCCCCAAAGAAAAATGAAAGCACCATATAGATATTAATAAAAACACCCAGAGCAATCAAAATTCGCCCCACGGGGTGTTGGCTTTGAGCAGATTCCGTTTTTCTTCGATTCATCATATGATTCCAAAAATCAGGAAAAGTCCTACCTCTTTTAATATCACAAAGATCCTGACTCTGCCACACAAAACATCTTTTTGCCAAGGGGGAGCGCAAGGTTGAGACGGTAGTTTACACCGGAAAAAAAACAAAAGGATAAGTGAGGACAATAATGCCGGGGTACAATTTCGGGAATTTCCACATCCGGATCCGTTTGGCCAAAGCCTGTTCCAAGGGCTGATGATCCATCGTACTGTTGACCACGCGCGCATCTATCACCTTGCCTTCCCCATCGATGGAAAATTCCACGGTCACTGTTCCCTTCAGTGTGGGTTTTGAACGCAGTTCCTTATTATAGAGATAAACCAAGCCGCCCTTATACTTGTCCACAACCCGTGCGATCGCGTCGTAATCTATGGGAGTCCTTTCTGAATTTCGGCCTTTCACCCGCAAACCCACGTCTTGACCTAAACCATGCCCTTTTCCGTCCACTCCGCCCTGAGCGGCGGCAATCTCCGTGACCGTGACTTCTTCCCTCTTTTCAAGGCGAACCGCTTCACTTTGCCGGTGCTTTGAAAGGCTGGCAATTTTTTTATTCGCCAATTCGCTTCGGCCTGGCCGACCCACCGCGCTTAAGGACGACTTTTTTTTCTTTTTCGCGGGTTTTGCGGAAACCACTTCGGCAGAAGAAAACACCTTTTCAAGGCGGTCATCTTCGATCAGTTCACTGAATCTCCCCTCGGACTCTTCTTCTATGAAAGACGCGAGGAGCCCGGTCTTGCGGACCATTTCGCGATTGTCTTCAAGGGAAGGCTGCGGAACATCCTTTTTAACCTCAGGTTTTTTAGTGAGTTTGGGTTTATTTTCAGGAGATACCTTTTCTTTCGCCTCCTTTTTTTCCTTGATTTCAGGCTTGACCGGCGCTTTCGCTTGAGGGCTTTCCAACTTGACCGGAGGCGGAACAGATATTTTCGGCGGCTCTAAAATCAGTTTCGCCACACGATCTGACAGTTGGTGGATGTCCGGTTTTTTTAAATCAGGCAAGTGCACGACAGTGATCGCAACACCCAACAAAAAATAAAACCCAAGAGAGTACCTGAGTATTTTGCGAAATAAAATTTCTTCCTGATCGACTGAATATAACATTATTGTCTTCCTAAGCCGGGGTTTCCTGCCGCACGACCCCCAGGGAGATATTCGGGTATCCTGCTTCTGCACTGGTATTCATCAATTTTTTAAGCAGTTTAAAGGGAATCTTTTTGTCTCCCAAAAGGGTGATGTTTCCGGTAAAGTGAACCGAGGTGTTTTTGCTGGCCAGGAATCGAGTCCGTTCTGTTAAGCGCCCCAATGCTTCCAAAACGGGAGATAGAATCAGCCCCTTTTCCTCAAGAGCCTCCTTCACAGTCATCACAGGCCTCCCTTCAATCACGATATCTTTTCCAGTGACCATCATTTGTATCGTTGATCGAGGCAGTGCCTGCGCGGTTGAACTGGGTAACTGCAACTGATCGTCAGCAGGAAGGGCCATGCCTTCATCACCTAATTGAACCAGCAAAAACAGCAGCAAAATCGTAAAAATATCCATCAAGCTGATCACCGTTAATTGGACAATGCCATTTTTTCTCCTGATTCTATGTGCACTGCCAGATCTCATGCGGCTTTTACCTCCCCGATTGAGATTTTAGGAAAAAGCACCTGATCTTGAGTTTCACGACAGGCATCCATTACGGCGATGAGCGAATCATAGGGGATATCCGGTTCGCTGAGCAAAATCATGGCTTGTTCATTCGGGTAGCTGTTTTTGACTTTTTGTAAAAGGCGTGACAAAGGCTCCAGCGGATCACCCGGCCTCGTGAAAGGAAACCGGGTCAGTGTGATCCCGCTGCCTGAAACCGTCAGTCCTGTGGCACGCAGAGCCACCACAAGGCGGAAAGGCTCTTTTTCCGATTGGACGATTTCAGGATTCTTCTGAGAATCTGGCAATTTCATTTCCAGCACAGCCAGACGGGAAAAGACGATACCGCTTAATAAGAAAGGGACCAGCACCACCATCAAATTCATAAACGGCGTGATATTTAATTCAGCCTTTTCCGTGCCCCTCCGTCTCACACTGCGGGATATCGGTCTATTTCTCATGACGCGCGCTTTCACCGCTGCCGGTTTGAGGTTGATCTGCCCATTCTGATTTTTCTGCCTGGATATTTCCAAGACTAAAACCCGGAGATGCAGCAGACGATATCGCCTGCTCCTGAAAAATCCGGCTTGAAAGATTCACCAATTTTAAAGCGTATTCATCCAGACGGTCGATCATCCGATTGGTCCAGGCTTGTAAAAAAGTATAAATCAACATCATCGGAATCGCGACAAGCAGCCCGAAGGCAGTGGTGTTCATTGCAACCGAAATCCCTTTTGCGAGCAATGCCGACTTTTGTGACGGGTCAGCAACCGCAACCGCCGTGAACGCTTCGATCAGTCCCATAATTGTTCCGAGCAACCCAATCAAGGTGGCCACATTGGCTAAATTGGGAAGATAGTGCAAACGGGCTTCCAATCGAGGCGTCACTTCGAGCATGGCCTCATCGGTAATGCCTTGAATTGATTCACGGGATGTCTGTGATTTCATTCCCTCTATCCCGCGACATAAAACATAATGAAGCGGCCGGTCTTGCCCTCCCTTCAAACAGGACTGAAGGGCTTCATCCAGTTTCTCAGAGGACAAAACCGGAGAAAGCTGTTTCCAAACTTGTTTTTCATCGACACGTGAACGAAAAAGAATCACAACCCTTTCTGCAATAATCGCCGTCCCGATGGCTAAGATAAGAAGAAGCGGATACATAAAAATACCGCCGGATTGAAAAAAACGTATGATGCCTTCAATGCCATTCATGGTGTTTCTCCTCCTTTCGACCATGCCGGAACCTCACCCCATTGGCGCTTGAACCGGAGATAATCGATTGTTTCCAGAATTTCATTCTTAAAACTGCGTTCAAAGGGAATTTCATCCTGCTTCGCGGTCGTCTCCCGATTCCAGGGGACAACATAGACGACATGCGGTTTTTCAAGCGTGCCCTGTATTTCCGTGCCTCCCATAAGAATGTGTTCAACCTCATCGGGCTTTTTATTGTTGAGATCTTCGTCACCTTTATTTTCAGAGAAAACCGGCTCTGAATAAAACGAAAAAACAAGGATTAATATCAGGCCTGTCCGTACACGGTCCATAAACTTCATTGAGCTCCTCCAGTATTGTTCAGGCGTTTTTGAAGCGCGGAAACCCAGAGATCAATTTCTTCATTCACTTCCCCGGTCAATGTTTTGTGCTTCTGATAATGATGTATGGCCTTTTCCGGTTCATTTAAAAAAAGGTCATATAAAACCGCCAGGTTGAAATGCGCATCCTGAAATTCGGGAGAAACGGAAAGGGCGGTTAAATAGGCCTTCTCCGCCCCTTTGAAGTCCCCCTGCTCGCGGAGCAATATCCCTAAATTATAATGGGCGTCCGCATGGCCGGGGACAAAATCCGACACTTTGATGGCCTGACGGTAGGATTGGATGGCATCCTCATCACGTTCAAGGCGTTTATAGGCCACTCCCAGATTAATATAAAAAACGGACACATCCGGGTATTCATCTCGAAGGGCTTCAAACAGAATGCGGGCCTGATCACTCTCTCCCATCTCCAATAACCTCGTTCCTTTCTGAAACTGTCTCAAGACTTGGTCCCATTTCTCGGCAGCTTGCTCGGAGGAAGACAATGACGGGGCCTCTGCTTTACCTGCGTGTTCTTCAATGGCCCCCTTCTCCTTACTGTCTTCAATCCCTTTTGATTCTTTTTTTCCCAATAAGGGCTCAACTTGCGAAGCTTGTGGCGCGACAGGCCCTTTTATTTTTACGCACCCGCTGGCAAAGCAGATAAAAAATATCAAAAACCCGCAGAGGGCTTTGGTGCAGGGAAAATGCATTGGTTTATTCCACCTGAACAATCTGCTCATCTTTGGAACCAAAAGATAACAAAGATGGAAGCAATACGGGATTAATGGTCGAGACGACCCGTTCAGAACGCTCTTTTCTCCGGTAAAGCGCGGGGCGCAATTCGGCCAGGCGATCAAAGCTTTTTTTTACCCACTCGGTATAAGACCCGTTCGATTGGCGGATGCGTTGAACATTACTTTCATAGGCCTTGACCGCCTTTTCTTCAAAAGGATAGGCCTTTTCTTCCAACTGAAAAAGATACTCCTCCATCTGCGCCTCATTTAAGTTTTGAGGCCGCTCCGCATTCAGCAAGGCGGACTTAAAATGCTCAAAAACTTCTCCCAAACGAAATGCCGAAACACTCACGACTTCGGCATGACCTGATTCAATGGTTTCGGTATATCGCTGTACAGCCTCTTTTAAGGCCCGTGTTTTTTGTTTAAATTTTTTTGAGGCTTCCTTTTTTAAATCGACTGCTTTTAAACGTTCAAATGCCTTTTCCGCTTTAATGAAACGGGCCTTGGCCGCAAAAAGAGTCTTGGGGGCCCTTTGTATTGTGGCCTCATATAATTTCAGTGCGGCCTGATCTCTTCCCTGTTTTTCACGGGTCTGTGCCATTTTGAACAAGGCTTCCGGTGCATCCTCATGTTTTGGAAAGCGCTGAATAAACACAAGAAAGGTATTGATCACATCTTTATATGCATGCTGCGCTTCATAAAAAAGCCCGGCCTGCCAAAGCAGCTCCTGCGCCCTTGCTGCATCCGGTGTACTTTCAGCCGCCCGGACAAAATGGGCTGCGGCCTGAAAAGAATCGCCTGCTTTTTCAAACAACAAACCCGCATTAATGTTTGATT
Source organism: Nitrospiria bacterium (assembly GCA_945787655.1). Classification (GTDB taxonomy): domain Bacteria; phylum Nitrospirota; class Nitrospiria; order SBBL01; family JAADHI01; genus JAADHI01. The sequence goes on from CALZIJ010000013.1 coordinate 36,719, forward strand.
TTTCTGCCCATTCGGAGGATGCATAATTAAGGGCAATCTTTTGATACACTCGAATCGCGTCCTGTGGCCGGTTTAAACCTTCATATAAAAGCGCGGCCTCAAACAGCGCCTCCGGGGCCAATGCTGTTTCAGGGGCATCATCCGAAACCGCTTCAAAAACCAAGGCTGCATTTTCGGGCTCCCCCTGTTTTTTAAAATTTTCGGCCTGTTTATAAATGGCGGCCGCCAATAATGTCCTTAAATCCTCAGCCTCCTCAAGGTCGGTCCTGGACAAATCTTCAATGGCACGGATATAAGCCTTACGTGCGGCCCTAAAGTCCCCCAATTTCATATAACTATGGGCAGTTAATGTTTTTGCCGCAGGGCTCAATCGATGTTTCGGGTAAGTGGTGATCATGTTTTCCAAAACATTGGCCGCCTCTTTAAAGGCATCCGTCATAAACAAAAAATCTCCCGCATTAAAAAGAATCTCCGGTGATTGAGAGGCTTTGGGAAAAGCGCGCGCGTATTGCTTTGAGACATCAATGTATTCTTCGGAAGCGCCGCGCATCTTGACTTTCTCGTACGCAACAACCGCCGCATACGCCGCCTTTTGATCAGGCGGGGCTTCGGCATCACCATAGGCTGCGTTTTCAAAGGCTTTTCCTGCATCGGCATACGCTTCAAGGGACATCCAGGTTTCACCCAATAAGAATTCCAGGTTTCGTGCTTCTTTCGCTTCTGGAAATTCCTTTAAAAAAAGACGATAGAACTGTGCTGTTTCATGAAAAATAGCGGGGTCTTTTTCTTTTTGCGCACGGGCGTGGGTCGATAAGGCGAGGCGGTGCAACTCCTTTTTCAAAAGAGGACGCGCACGTGCTCTTGAATCGGGATCATTGGCCCGGTACCACTGACTCTTGGAGGTGTATTCATGGACCAGGTTTATCTTTTCGGCTTGTGCGGCGAGCGTCTTTCCTGATTTTTCCAGCGCTTCCAGCACATACGCCGTAAAAAACGGGGCCATCGGATCAAGTGGATGCGCTTCTTTAAAAGCCCGGTAGGTGTCGATGCCAGAGCTTGTGTTTTTTTCCACCATGTAA